>DATCZZ010000159.1:0-6185 GCA_036525635.1 Psychromonas sp.
TGATAAGATCTTGGTAATTAAATGAAACTGGCACAGAAACTCTCAATGGATTGGCTGAATTATTCGACAAAATTTGCGACAAATTATACACTTCCAGGCTAACTTGGGTATACCCTTTAAATTCCAATTCAAATAAGAAGATCCTATGTCACTTATCAGTAAAATTCGCTGTGCTTTCACGCTAGGTCAAGGTGTATTAATCGAAGATAAAGCGTTACAAACAACGAATGACCCTATTGCATTTTTTAATAGCTGGTTCAAACAAGCTGAAGATACCGGCATTATTTTACCTGAGTCGATGTCTTTATCTACTTGCACGCTGGCGGGCCGCCCTTCCTCCCGTATCGTACTATTAAAAGAGGTTGATCATAAAGGGTTTGTCTTTTTTACCAATTATGGCAGCCGTAAGGCGGAAGAGTTAGAAGCTAATCCATTCGTCGCGCTGTTATTTCACTGGAATATACTGCAACGCCAAGTGCGTATTGAAGGCCGAATTGAACGGATCAGCCACGAAGAATCCAATGCATATTTCCAGACGCGCGGACGTGGCAGCCAAATAGGCGCCTGGGCTTCACACCAGAGCCAGGAACTTGAAGATCGTCAGATTTTAGAGCAGAAAGTAAAATACTTTGAAGAGAAATTTGCCGGAAAAGAGGTCCCCTTACCTGAGTTTTGGGGGGGATATCGTGTTATCCCTGAAAGTATTGAATTTTGGCAAGGCAAAGCGGATCGTTTGCATGACCGATTTGTTTATCGAGCTGCCGAGAAAGGCTGGACAGTTAAACGCTTAAACCCGTAGACAGCAGCTCTGCTAATCTGTGTTGAAACAGGGGGAATAACTTCCCCCTGCCCTTTCCTAAAATAGCCCAAAAAAATGCTTCATATTTTAGAGCCAGTTTATCTCTCTTTATTTCAAAATAACACGCGCATTGGTCGCCTGAATCGGACGGTTATTTGGCCCGCCTAAAACCTCTGCAAACGCCTTAACTTGCTCAGCGGAAACAGCAACACTCTCTTTTAATACCAGCCAACGTACCCCTTCAGAACATGGCGGCGTGGTTAGCGAGCCATTGAAACGATAATAATCGCGGTTAGTTGGCAAAATGCCATCAATGTCAAAGACAGTATCAAGTTGATATTTGTCGCCTGCGTGCTCAGGCATTTGCTGCCATGCGCCAGCTAAGGTTGAATTTTCATCTTTTACTTCAAACATCACCGCAACAACGGCCAAGTTACCCGCCGCATCGGCGTGTACCAGATGCCCCTCTAAAGGATAAGATTGGCCATCGATATGGTTTTCACTCGGCGCATGGAAATGCACCTGTTTTAAAGAAAATTCATGGCCATCAACCGTCATGCTACTGCCTTGCTGATAGTTAATCTGCACGGTATGCCCGTTGTTTAAAATCTCACTGCCGCCCGCTTTGTAATTAAATTGGATAGGCGTAAGGTTAGCTTCGATAAAACCGGTCAGGTTGACAGGTGACTGATTGGATCCCGTACAAGCAAAATTATCATGACTCAATTGAGCCCAATTTTCAGGCCCCTCTTCACCAGAATATCCCCAATGTCCATGACCTGATGCGAGCGTTGCGCTTGAAGCGATAAGTAAGCAACTAAAAACAATCGATTTTTTCATTATTTCTCCGATAATATTAAAAATTAAGTCAATCTGATATACCAGAATACAAAATTGCATGGTGTGAAATTTCAACCAGAAAGATTGATTAACTATTTTTATAGATTGGTATCTATCGCATTATCACTTATAACAGAAATATCAATATGATAAAAATCAACAGTCATCAACTTCAACGGCAAGAAAATAAAAAATCTCCTATAACCATCCATGCGTGGCAAACATTGCGGCTAATTTATCCAATTCATTATCAACATGTGCAGCCCACTCAAGGCCATTTTCAAATCCGCCAATTTGTTTCATAAACCAGTTATAAAAAGATCTATTTTCAAACAGCCCATGCACATAGCTTGTGTAAACATTATCCTGCTGCCAGCCAATATCCGGCGCAAGAAAGGGAGCAAGCGGCACAGCAGCAGTGGTTCTGCCATGATGAATTTCATACCCTTTAAGGGTATTTCCCAACCAATTGATGGTTGTCTGTTGAGTAGATTTATCGGCACAAATTTCCGTTTGCAGAGCGATCAAAGCCAGCCCTTGCTTATCGCCATCTTCAATATGAAAGGGATCTGAAATAGTATTGCCGAGAATTTGTAATCCGCCACATATCCCTAAAATCAATTTTCCAGAAGTTTTGAATTGCTGAATCTGTTTATCCAGACCCGTCTCATTTAAAAACCCTAAACTGGCCCCGCTATTTTTACTGCCCGGTAAGATAAGTGCATCAAAGGCCATTAAATCCATATATTGATGAACGGGAACCAGATTAACATCATCCTGGTAGATGAGCGGATCAAACTCATCCAGATTAGAAGCATAAGGATAATAGATAAGGGCAATATTGATTTTACCGCGTTGCCATTTACAGCCCAGTCTGAAGCTATCCTCTTCGGGTAATTGATGACGGTAGTAAGGCAAATTGGCAACCGTCGGAATACCGGTTTTCTGCTCTAACCAGTCCATCGCATTACCCAGTAAAAGAGGATCGCCGCGAAACTTATTAAGCACAAATCCTTTGATTAATTTTTGCTCTTCAGGCGCCAAACACGCCCAGGTCCCTAATAAATGCGCAAAGGACCCACCCCGGTCGATATCAGAAACCAAATAGACATCCGCTTGACACTCAAGCGCAACCGACATATTGACGATATCGCCCGCTCTCAGGTTTATCTCCGCGGGACTGCCGGCCCCCTCAATAACCACCTGCTCATAGTTATCCTGCAGCAGCTGCAGTGCAGACTGTACCTCTTTCCAAAGAAGTGTTTTACGCTCCATCCAAGGTAGCTTGCTGACTTCATTATTGACCACACCATTAACAATAACTTGACTGAAAGTCTCTGCACTGGGTTTTAATAAAACCGGATTCATTGATACACTGGGCATAGCTTTTGCGGCTAATGCCTGCAGATATTGCGCACGCCCCATCTCTAAACCGTCTTCGGTAATGGCCGCATTATTACTCATGTTCTGCGCTTTAAAAGGTGCGACCTTTACACCGCGATTGGCAAGTAAACGGCAAATCGCAGTCACAATCAGCGATTTCCCGGCATCACTTGTGCAGCCTAAAATCATAATAGGTTTTTTTTTATTAACGATTTGTTGATCTTTAGTCTTCATATTGTGCTAATAAGTAAATTTTAAATAAAAAAAAAGCACTGCCTGAACAGTGCTTATTAGAAATGCAGCTAATGTTTTATCAGCCAAAGATGAATGCACAGGCTGAACTGCTACTCTCTTAACCGCGACGCGCGGTAACGGCATCGGCAAGTTGGCCTAATAACGTTTCCGTATCTGCCCAACCGATACAGGCATCTGTGATGCTCTGACCATATGTTTCACAGGCACCATCTTTTAAGTCCTGACGCCCTTCAACAAGATTGCTTTCAACCATCACGCCTGCAATTGCCTTATCGCCAGAGACAATTTGTTCACAAACATTTGTACAAACTTTCATTTGATTTTCAAATTTTTTCTCTGAATTTGCATGGCTGAAATCGATCATGATTTTCTCTGCTAGGCCAGATTTTTTTAGCTCTTCTTTAATCGCTGCAACATCTTTCGCGCTATAATTTGGCTCTTTACCACCACGTAAAATAATATGGCAATCAGGGTTACCCTCTGTTTCAACAATGGCACTGTGGCCAAACTTGTTAACCGACAGGAAATGATGCGAAGCATTAGCCGCACCAATCGCATCAACAGCGACTTTGATTGTGCCATCCGTACCATTTTTAAATCCAACCGGGCAAGAAAGACCAGAGGCTAATTCACGGTGAACTTGTGATTCCGTTGTACGAGCACCGATTGCCCCCCAAGCCATTAAATCAGCAACATATTGCGGTGTGATCATATCTAAAAATTCGGTCGCAGCAGGTAAGCCCATCTTATTGATATCTAATAATAATTTACGTCCTGTGCGCAACCCTTTATTGATATTGAAAGTGCCGTTTAATTCCGGATCATTAATCAGGCCTTTCCAGCCAACTGTTGTGCGGGGTTTCTCAAAATAAACACGCATTACAATTTCTAATGTGTCTTTATATTTTTCGCGCAGCGGTGCCAGTCTCTTCGCGTATTCAAGTGCTGCTTTTGTATCATGAATTGAACAGGGTCCAATAATAACAAGAACACGATCATCCTGATCCGATAAAATCTTATGGATTGCTTCGCGAGCATTAGCGACCGTTTTGCTGATTGCCGGTGTTGTCGGAAATTTTTCTAATAATGCAATTGGCGGTAAAAGCTCTTTAATTGCTTTAATATGTATATCATCGGTATTAATCATTGAAGTTTCCATATAGCACTTTCTTGTGCTCAAAAGTTAGTTGTATTTTTTATAGTTATAACAATTTCATTAACGGCTAATGGTATTGCCATTTAGTCGATCAAGGCATTATACGACTCAATAGTGACGGTTTCAGCCGCTGCAATATGATCGCTATCTTGTTCCAGTACAATAAAACAGTTTGCTTGACTCATTGAACTAAAAACAGCCGAACCTTGGCTGCCAGTTGATTGCACAGCTAACAGCCCCTTTCATTCCCTGGATATATTCCACGTTGAAAATCGGTTCGACCGGAGGTTTTTTTTTAAGCTTTTCTTTTGCAATCGCGCTAAAACAAATTGCAGGCTGAGGATTTAAACCACTTAAGGTCGCCATCGCGGGTACAGCAAGCTGGTAAAGGGTCACCATAGCGGAAACTGGATTACCTGGCAAGCCGAAAAACACACTGTTTGACAGTTTTCCAAAAGCAAAGGGTTTACCTGGTTGAATGGCTAATTTCCAGAAACCAATCGAGCCTAACTGAGATAAAATATCCTTGATAAAACCCGCTTGCACAGCGGCAACTGCTGCGTATCTTTTATTTTTCAGACAGAGGAGACTCCGATCTGGCCACTTTAATACCTTTTAACTCTCTGAAACAACACTCTATTGCTGTTTTAATAAAATCTTGCAAGTAAGCCATTGATTGCTGCTCTTCACGCACAGCGGCATACAAAGTATTCCATACCCCTTCTTTGCCTAAACGGCGCGCCACCACATAATCTTTTTGCAGGTATTCAAATAAAGCCCAGTTGGGTAAACCTGCAACACCTCTGCCACTTGCCACTAACTGCAGGATCATTAAGGTCAGATCCGCATGGCGAATTTTTGCCGGCGATACCCCTTCGGGTATTAAAAATTTATTAAAAATATCTAAGCGCTCTTTCTCCACAGGGTAAGTAATTAACGTTTCCTGACTAAGATCTTCAGCTTCAATATAAATTTTACTGGCCAAGCGATGATGGCGGCTTAAAGCGAGCAGCGACTGATAACTAAACAGAGGAATATAAGCAATACCCTCAATAGGTTGCGGATCTGAGGTTACAACCAGATCTAAATTTCCCCGCTTTAATGCAGGTAGAGGCAGAAAACTAAAACCACTGGAAAAATCCAATTCCACCTCAGGCCAACTATCACGAAATTTATCAATCGCAGGCATCAACCACTGGAAGCAGGAGTGGCACTCAATGGCCATGTGCAAACGCCCGGCATCACCTGAACAAAAACGCGAAATATCCCTTTCTGCGTTGTTAATTTGCGGCAGCACCTGCTCAGCTAACTCCAATAAACGCAATCCGGAAACAGTGAAACGGACAGGCCTGGATTTACGGATAAATAAGGAGCAATTGAGGCGCCCTTCTAACTCCTTTAACTGATGGGATAATGCCGATTGGGTAAGGTGTAACTGCCGTGCCGCTTCAACCAGGCTGCCCGTCGAGTTTAATGTCGCCAGGGTTTTTAAGTGTTTGATTTCAATCACGGTGAAACCCCGTTTAAAAAAAATTATAATTATTATTACAATACTTGAAAAAATTAATAATAAAAGCAAGAATTATGCTTTGGACGTTTTATTTACTTCACAGTTTCTTCAATATCAGGTACTTTTGACAGATAAAAATTACTTCCTTCCTTTATTAAAATTTGCGCATTAAGAGGTGCCCATGTATACCATTGAAAAGTCCAATAAATTAGATAATGTCTGTTATGACATTCGTGGACCAG
>DATCZZ010000160.1:0-8811 GCA_036525635.1 Psychromonas sp.
GTGGGGAGCACATACTATGACGCAACTCGCCTCGCGTGGAATGGCATTACGTAAGCTGCCACCTTCAAAATAGGCGATATGAAATGGAATGGCTTCGAAGTTATGCAATACAGACACAAGTGTTTTAATTGCGTTGGCGCGCCCCAAGTTAATATCACAGCCAGAATGCCCGCCCTTAAGCGCCTCTAAACTGATTTCAAAAGCGCTGTCCGTTGGTTCACTTTCCATTATTTCATAGGGCAGGGCAACATTAACATTAATGCCTCCTGCGCAACCGACGTAAAGTTCACCTTCCTGTTCTGAATCGGTATTAAGCAGGATCTTTCCCTGCAGCGCATCTTCTTTCAGGCCAAACGCACCTGTCATGCCTGTTTCTTCGTCGCTTGTTAAAAGTACCTCGAGCGGGCCATGCTGCAGCGTATTATCAGCTAATACCGCTAAACATGCCGCCATGCCGATACCGTTATCTGCCCCCAAGGTTGTATTATCGGCACGCAACCATTCCCCATCAATAACAGGTTTAATTGCATCGGTTAAGAAATTGTGCTCAATCTTGTTATTTTTCTGGGGCACCATATCCAGATGTGCCTGCAGAATTACAGGTGTTTTATCTTGATAACCACTGCTTGCCGGTTTTTTTAAAATCAAATTGCCAATTTCATCTTGTATACAGTGCAGATTTTTCTGCTTCGCCCAATCGATGATCCAATCTGCAAGTTGCTGCTCGTGTTTGGAAGGGTGCGGGATGGAGCAAATCGTCGAGAAATAGGACCAAACTGGCGCTGCTTTTGTTGAGTGTAACGTTTGCATAAAATACCCTATATTAGAAAAGAATATGAAATTAGTTGATGCCACAGTGTAACGGATTGGGTATGATTAACTTGATCTATGTCAATAAATTTACAACCCTATAAGGAATCTACAGTGTCAGAAGAAAATTTTAAAGACCCATATTCAATTCGTTATTTTTTAGGCTTTCTGGTTGTGATGCTTATCCCAACTTTACCAGCCACCTTAACCTTATTTAAAGTACTGTCTTAAACGCACTGGCAGCAATCTTTATCACTATGTCATTAATATAGCTGGTTAAAATAACGATAAAAGCGTTGTTCAATGCCAATAACCAGCTATTGTACAATTTAACAGCTTTATAATAGTGATAGAGGTTTTTATAAAAAAGTTCACTTACTCCTGCTAATAAACTGCCATTCCGTCTGCTTAAAAGATGATTCTTTGCTTAAATAAAGAGTTTTTTCACTCCCTTTTCAGCCATTTTTTATTATTTTTAAACCAATCAATTAACAATTGTTTTTTTTCCCGCAGATCCAAAATTTTATTGGTTAATTAAGGCGAAGATCTATAAAATGTCCCGAATTTGCCAAAGTTTATGATTATTTGGTGGGAAAAAACGTTATTTTCCTCCGATAATCGTGAAGTTTATTTTATTCCCCCACGGAGGTTATTTTGAGTCATTCTGCCATATTGGTATTGGAAGATGGAACTGTATTTGAAGGTATTTCGATCGGTGCTGATGGTAGTTCCATCGGTGAGGTTGTTTTTAACACATCAATGACAGGTTATCAGGAAATTTTAACTGATCCATCATACGCACGCCAGATTGTTACATTAACCTATCCTCATATTGGAAATACCGGAACAAACGATGAAGATGAAGAGTCTTCTGCAATTCATGCTTGTGGCCTAGTTATTCGCGATCTGCCACTTCTTGCCAGTAACTTTCGTAACCAGGCTTCATTAAGTGATTACCTGAAAGCGCGTAACGTCGTGGGTATTGCTGATATCGACACGCGTAAGCTTACACGTATTTTACGTGAAAAAGGTGCCCAGGCGGGTTGTATTGTTGCCGGGGAAAATATTGATGTTGAAAGTGCACTTGCACAGGCAAAAGCATTCCCTGGTCTTAAGGGGATGGATTTAGCCAAAGAAGTCACGACTGCTGAAACATATGCATGGTCACAAGGTAGCTGGACATTAACGGGTGGTTTACCGGAAGCAAGCAGTGATGCGAAATACCATGTTGTTGCCTATGACTACGGTGTAAAACGTAATATTTTACGTATGCTTGTTGACCGTGGTTGCCGTTTAACGGTTGTACCTGCACAGACGCCTGCTTGTGAAGTGTTAGCAATGAATCCTGATGGTGTTTTCCTGTCAAATGGCCCTGGTGATCCAGAGCCATGTACCTACGCTATTGAAGCAATTCAAGATATTTTAAAAACAGATATTCCTGTATTTGGTATCTGTCTAGGTCACCAGCTCCTTGCTCTGGCAAGTGGGGCAAAAACGGTGAAAATGAAATTTGGCCACCACGGTGCTAACCACCCGGTTAAAGATTTAGACCGTAATGTTGTCATGATCACCAGCCAAAACCACGGCTTCGCAGCTGACGGAAAAACCCTGCCTGAAAACCTGCGTGCAACGCATGTTTCCCTGTTTGATGGTTCGCTACAAGGTATCCAGCGTACTGATAAAGCGGCATTTAGTTTCCAAGGTCACCCTGAAGCAAGTCCTGGGCCACACGATGCAGCGCCGTTATTCAATCACTTTATTGAATTGATTGAACAGTACAAAAACGCCTAGTTAACGATCAGAATAGAAAGGTAAATTTCAGATGCCAAAACGTAATGACTTAAAAACCATCCTTATTCTTGGTGCGGGGCCGATTGTTATCGGTCAAGCCTGTGAGTTTGACTACTCCGGCGCACAAGCTTGTAAAGCATTAAAAGAAGAAGGATACCGTGTTGTATTGGTTAACTCTAACCCTGCAACCATTATGACAGACCCGGAGATGGCCGATGCCACTTACATCGAACCAATTCACTGGCAAGTTGTTGAAAAAATTATCGCTAAAGAGCGCCCTTGTGCGGTTTTACCAACCATGGGCGGACAAACAGCATTAAACTGTGCGTTAGAACTTGAATCTAAAGGTGTATTAGCGAAATACAATGTTGAGATGATCGGTGCGACTGCCGATGCCATTGACAAAGCGGAAGATCGTAACCGTTTCGATAAAGCGATGAAAAACATCGGTCTTGAATGTCCGCGCGCAGGTATTGCGCACAGCATGGAAGAAGCTTATGGTGTTTTAGACATGGTTGGTTTTCCTTGTATTATCCGTCCATCTTTTACCATGGGCGGCACTGGTGGCGGTATCGCGTATAATAAAGAAGAATTTGACGATATTTGTTCAAACGGTCTGGATCTTTCTCCAACCACGGAACTGTTGATTGATGAGTCATTAATCGGCTGGAAAGAGTACGAGATGGAAGTGGTGCGTGACAAAAATGATAACTGTATCATTGTCTGTTCTATCGAAAACTTCGACCCAATGGGTATCCACACCGGTGATTCAATCACAGTTGCACCTGCACAAACATTAACCGATAAAGAATATCAGTTAATGCGTAATGCCTCGTTAGCGGTACTGCGTGAAATCGGCGTTGAAACGGGCGGTTCAAACGTACAGTTTGGTATCAACCCTGAAGATGGCCGTATGGTCTTAATCGAGATGAATCCGCGTGTATCGCGCTCTTCTGCGCTTGCTTCTAAAGCGACAGGTTTCCCGATTGCTAAAATTGCTGCCAAATTGGCAGTAGGTTACACATTAGATGAATTGCAGAACGATATCACCGGCGGTAAAACACCGGCATCCTTTGAACCGACCATCGACTACGTTGTAACAAAAATTCCTCGTTTTAACTTTGAGAAATTTGCTAATTCAAATGACCGTTTAACCACGCAGATGAAATCTGTGGGTGAAGTGATGGCGATTGGCCGTAACCAGCAAGAATCTCTACAAAAAGCGCTTCGCGGTTTAGAGGTCGGCTCAGATGGTTTTAACCCTATGGTTGATCTAAACGATGCTGGCGCTAAAGATAAAGTATTACAGGAACTTCGTGAAGCGGGTGCTGAGCGTATCTGGTACATCGGTGATGCATTCCGTTTAGGTATGACTATTGATGAAATTTACGCTATCACTAAGATTGATCACTGGTTCCTGGTACAAATTGAAGATCTGATTCTGGAAGAGAAAAAATTAGCAGAAGGTGGTCTGCGCTCTCTTGATGAAGCAACTCTGAAACGCCTGAAACGTAAAGGTTTTGCCGACAGCCGTATCGCATCTGTGGTTGGTGTGGTTGAGTTGGAAATCCGTAAATTACGTGAGCGTTTTGATCTGCATCCAGTATACAAACGTGTTGATACCTGTGCGGCTGAGTTCTCATCGGACACTGCCTACATGTATTCCTCTTACGATGATGAGTGTGAAGCAAACCCGTCAGATCGCGAAAAAATCATGATTATCGGTGGTGGTCCTAATCGCATCGGTCAAGGGATTGAGTTCGATTACTGTTGTGTACATGCTGCGATGGCAATGCGTGCAGACGGTTATGAAACTATTATGGTGAACTGTAACCCGGAAACTGTTTCTACCGATTATGATACATCTGACCGTTTATACTTTGAGCCAATCACATTAGAAGATGTGCTTGAGATTGTTAAAGTTGAACAACCTAAAGGTGTTATCGTGCAGTACGGCGGTCAGACACCACTTAAACTTGCTCGTGCCCTGGAAGCTGCCGGTGTGCCGATTATTGGTACTTCTCCTGAAGCGATTGACCGCGCAGAAGACCGTGAGCGTTTCCAGCAAGTGGTTGAGCGTTTAGGTTTAAAACAGCCTGAAAATGACACAGTAACAACACTTGAACAAGCTGTTATTTCTGCAGAGCGTATCGGCTACCCACTGGTGGTGCGTCCTTCTTATGTACTTGGCGGGCGAGCGATGGAAATCGTCTATGACGAAATCGATTTACGCCGTTACTTTAAGGAAGCTGTAAGTGTTTCTAACGAATCTCCAGTGCTGCTTGATCGTTTTCTGGACGATGCGATAGAAGTGGATATCGATGCTATCTGTGACGGTACTGACGTGGTAATCGGTGGTATTATGGAGCATATCGAACAAGCGGGTGTTCACTCTGGTGACTCTGCATGTTCATTACCGGCTTACACCTTAAGTGCTGAAATCCAGGATGAGATGCGTGGTTACATACGCTCACTGGCATTAGAGCTTGGTGTGGTTGGCTTAATGAATACGCAGCTTGCTGTTAAAGATAATGAAATCTACATGATTGAAGTTAATCCGCGTGCTGCACGTACTGTACCCTTTGTCTCTAAAGCGACCGGTGTGCCGATTGCAAAAATTGGTGCCAGCGTCATGGCGGGTAAAACACTGAAAGAATTAGGTGTCACTAAGGAAGTGATTCCTCCCTATTATTCAGTAAAAGAAGTGGTTTTACCGTTTAATAAATTCCCCGGTTCAGATCCTATCTTAGGTCCGGAAATGCGCAGTACGGGTGAAGTAATGGGCGCAGGTGCGACCTTTGCTGAAGCTTATGCCAAAGCGGCACTGGGCGCGATCAAGGACGTCCAGAATATCGGTCGTGCATTACTTTCTGTGCGTAACAGTGATAAAGGGCGTATCGCTCAATTAGCCCGCCAGTTAATTGAGTTGGGTTATGAAATTGATGCAACAGAAGGCACTATGAATGTACTTAAAGAAGCGGGTGTTGAAGCACGCTTAGTGAACAAAGTACATGAAGGTCGTCCGCACATTCTCGACCGTATCAAAAATGATGAATACACCTACATTGTTAATACCACCGAGGGGCGTTTAGCGATTGAAGATTCACGTCAGCTGCGTCGCGCGGCACTGCGTTACAAAGTGAACTATACAACCACGTTAAATGGTGCACTGGCAGCATGTCAGGCGCATTATGAGGATCCGACAGCAAGTGATGCAACGGTTAACTCGGTACAAGAGTTACATAAGCGCATAATTGGTTAATATTAACTAAAATTTAATGTTTTAGCCTCGCTTTGTTGGAGGTAATAAAAAGGCTGGCCAATTAATTGGCCAGCCTTTTTTGTTTCTGCCAACTTTAAATCTACCTGACAAATTAACCTCATTAATTGTATTAAATTTGTTGACTGGCACATTTTTACACGCCTTGGTTATACTGGTAGATAAGTAAAACAGATAATGACTGTTGCCATGATCCTAACAATGGAGCGATAGGTGCACAATTTTACGGATGCTAAACAGATTGTACTTTTGGGAATAGCGCTTGCCGTCGGCTTGCTGATTGGTATTGAACGCGGTTGGAAATTACGTGAAGCAAAAGAGGGGGAACGTATCGCGGGGCTGCGTACCTATGGTTTGATTGGCCTTCTTGGCGGCACGGCGGGGCTGCTGTTTGAATATATGGGGCCATTAGTTTTTGCGTTGATTTTTATGGGCTTTGCTATTGCAGTGACGGGGGCATATATCCTGTATCGGCGTAATAGTAATGATGTGAGTATTACCAGTTTGGTGACCATGTTACTGACCTTTATACTCGGTAGTTTGGCGGTTTTGGATCATATCAATCTTGCTGTTTCCTCCGCAGTGGTAACCGTCCTGTTGTTACGTTTCAAGACAGTATTACATGCCTGGCTGAGAAAATTAGGGGAACAGGAGCTGCATGCTGCGATACAACTGCTGTTGATCTCCGTTGTCCTGCTGCCAGTTCTACCCAATCAGGGGTATGGTCCCTGGCAGGTGTTCAACCCCTACGAGGCGTGGTGGATGGTGGTACTGATCGCAAGCATTTCATTTGTCGGTTATTTCAGCATGAAAAGTTCAGGTGCTGAAAAAGGCGTGATTTTCACAGCCCTAGCGGGCGGCTTGGTATCCTCCACTGCTTTAACATTGCATTTTTCACGTCTTTACCAGAAACAACCCTTTATGCAGAGGATTCTGGCTTCCGGCATTTTGATTGCGTGCGCTATGATGTTTCCGCGTATTCTGCTGGTGGCAAGTTTAATTAACCCGGCTTTATTTACTGTTATGATCGCTCCTCTGGCTATCATGACCTTGTTAACATTTTTTTCCGCCGCGTTAATTTGGCCAAAAAATGGGCATACAGCAGTTGAGGATGTCTCTCATCTGGTCAGTCCATTAGAGCTAAAGTCTGCTCTTTTTTTTGGCGCTCTGCTGGTTTTAGTCCTGTTGTTGGCTAAGGCGGCAGTACATTATTACGGTGAAACAGGGGTTTATATGCTGGCGCTGTTATCCGGCATTGCCGATGTTGATCCTATTAACTTAACCCTGTCGAAAATGAGTCGCGTGGATTTATCCCTTGACGTAGCCGTATTAGGGATTGCTATCGCCGCTTCGATCAATACTCTGGTTAAAGCCGGGCTGGCCGTTACAGTCGGTGGGAAAACGATGCTCTTGCAGGTTTTTCTTCCCTTGTTTATTAGCGCTGGCGCCGGGCCGATAGTGATCTGGTTGATGAGGTAGAGAATTTTTTAATGCAATTGTTATCGTTTTGCCGGTTTCTTAAAAATCAGGCTAATACCGAAATAAATAAGCAGGATACCGGTCATTTTCAGCCAGCTGAAAGGTTCATTTAAAGCGGGAATGATAATGGCACCCAAATAGACTAATCCATAACTTAAGCTTAGCAATGGATAAGCTTTTGATAGTGCTAAGGTACGCAGTGCTTTCACCCATAACAGCATGGAAGCGGCATAACATATTAAACCGCAAGCCAATGCGAAAAGGTAGGGGGGGGGGTGCTCAGCTAATCTAATCAAGCCAGTGTCAATAAAATCATAGGCGGCTAAGTTGGACATTGCCCATTTCATCAGCAGTTGTGCTGCAGAAACAAGCACTACACTGGTTAATGCATAACCAAGACCCACGTTGTGTTTTGCAGCAGGTGCAGATTTTAGTTTATTCACTGTTCACCTCCAGCGATCAGGGCGACGCCGAGTATGACCAATGTTACCCCTAGCCACTGCCGTTTGTAGACCGTCTCGGCAAAGGCATATTTTGCAACAACTAACATGATCACAAAATTTACACTCAATAACGGGTAAGCGGCAGAAACATCCCATTGTGACAGCACTCCAAGCCATGCTACAAAGCTCACTCCTAAAGAGATCACAGCCAGCAGCATAGGTTTAGCAAATACTTTCTGTAAAAGGCTTAAGTGTGGTTGGGAGTGGAATAACAGCGCGGTATGTTTCTGCCAATATTGGCTTAAACAGCTTGATGCCACCGACAGTGTAAAGAGTAGAAAGCTAATCATGACTGCCACGCTTGGCAAAATAGAAGGCGCTGAAACGACCCCGTTTAAAGTGCCGGGTGATCTTGGGAAGTTGCGCTACCGGTAGTGGTACACCGCGCATAAAAATTAAAACGGCGGATCTTTGTTGTTTTGTTTGAATAAAGTTAGCAAGCTGTTGCCGCTCAATGTAACGATCCGCCGCATCGGGGTAACTCAAACCATATTCCAGTTCGCCCTTGCTATTTAGCAGATAAACATCATCACGTTGCAAGTACCAGTTTAAAGCTGACATGGTGCTCGGGTGGTCGGCTGCTAGAATGGTTTTGACCGTGATGTATGGTTTGAGCTCATCAATAAAAGACGCGGGCATTTTGGAGTTTATGCTCAGATTGGGTATGATTGCCCAGAAGAGCAAAAATAATCCCATCGGCATCATGGTGTAACAGCTTATTTTGGCCTCCAGTGTTTTGCAGTGAATAGCTAAGTACGCTAACAGAGCCCAGAAAGCAAAGGCAGTAAAAGCGAGCCAGGGGCGATAATACTCACCACTCTCCAGCGGTAAACGTCCTAGATAAGAGAGCACTAAAAATGCGACTGCCAACAGAGCCATCACAGTTGTATTGACAATAGAGCCCCATTTAAACCCCTTAGCCTGTTGTTGATAGGCGCTGTTTAATCC
>DATCZZ010000161.1:0-2336 GCA_036525635.1 Psychromonas sp.
GCTCCGATGTCAATTACGGTGCATTAACACGTGATATGCTGAAGGGTCTACAGGAGATGGGGGATTTTGAAATTCTGGTGCAGCACTGTGTTACCCATATTGACAAGCAAGATGATCATCGCTGGCGGGTAAGGGCTAAAAATAAAACCGGAGGAGCTCATAGTTATTTTAATGCCCGATTTGTTTTTCTTGGTGCGGGAGGTGGCTCATTACCGCTGCTGCAGGCATCTGGCATTCCTGAGGGTGATGGCTATGGTGGTTTTCCTATCAGTGGGCAATGGTTAGTCTGTACTATTCCTGAAGTGGTTGAAAAGCATCATGCCAAAGTTTATGGAAAAGCACCTGTAGGTGCGCCCCCTATGTCAGTGCCTCATCTGGATACACGTATTATCGATGGTAAGAAGACCTTGTTATTTGGCCCGTTTGCCGGATTTACTACCAAGTTTCTTAAAAAGGGCTCCTTCTGGGATCTGCCTACTTCTGTTAATCCATCGAATCTATTCCCAATGTTATCTGTGGGTTTACAGGGATTCGATTTGATCCGTTATCTTATTTCCGAGGTGTTACAAACACACAAATCCAGGGTGAAAGCGTTACAACAATTTTATCCTGAGGCAAAACCCGCTGATTGGTTTTTGTCTATGGCGGGTCAGCGTGTACAGATAATTAAAAAAGGCACGGATCGCGCGGGTAAATTGGAATTTGGAACTGAAGTTATTCATGCCGCAGATGGAACGCTTGCTGCTTTATTAGGCGCATCACCCGGTGCATCAACGGCCGTGAAAACCATGCTGGACATTATTGAAACTTGCTTTGCCGAGGAGATGAAAAGCGAGGCATGGCAAGAGCGGATGAAGAAAATGATTCCATCTTATGGTCAATCTCTACTTGATAATGCTGATTTGCTGGCTGAAGTGAGAAAGCACACCCTCACCAGTCTTGAGCTGGATACTTTAGCTGTGTAGAAACTAAACGCATTGTACGCAGCGCTCACGTACAATGCGTTATACTCCCCTTCTATTTAGCGATCTATCGTTAAGAAATGAGTGACATGTTTCTTACATGATTGCTAAAATTGATACGCTCCCGGTACAACGACAATACCTTGTTCTGAAACGGTAAAACGCTGCGCATCCTCGGCTGGGTTAATACCAATTTCTGTCCCGGCAGGAATTTTCACATGCTTATCAATAATGCAGTTTTTCAGCTGGCATCCTGCTCCAACCTGCACATCGTCAAACAGAATACTATTTGCAATGGTTGCACGATCATCTACACGAACATTTGATGAAAGAATCGAGTTATAAACTGAGCCATTAGAGATAACCACACCATTGGCAATAATTGAGTTAACAAAATTTCCCTCATTACCCGTTAGCGAAGATACGGTTCGTGCTGGCGGCAGCTGCTGTTCATAGGTGCGAATTGCCCAGTCACGCTGGTATAAATCTACGGGCGGAACCGGCTGTAACAGATCCATATTAGCTTGATAAAATGAATCAAGGGTCCCTACATCCCGCCAGTAGGCATCTTGGCTTACACGGCCTGCTTTATCACCAAAACGGTGTGCGTAAACACCCGCTTTTTCAATCATTTTGGGAATAATATCATGACCAAAATCATTACTTGAATTGGGATCCTGGGCATCTTTTTCTAATGCCTCTATCAGTGCATCTGTGGTAAAAACATAAATACCCATAGAGGTCAGGCTCTTACTTGGGTCGCCCGGCACAGTAGATGGATTTTCAGGTTTTTCGGCAAAAGCAACAATACGTTTGTCTTCATCAATATCCATAACACCAAACGAGCTTGCTTCCTCTACCGGAACCTCCATGCATGCAATCGTCAAATCAGCGCCTTTTAAGCGGTGTTGTTCAAGCATTGGCGCATAATCCATGCGATAAATATGATCACCTGATAACACGACAATATATTTAGCTTCACTGCGGCAAAGAAGCCAGAGATTTTGATAAATAGCATCTGCAGTCCCACTATACCATTGCTCTCCTTTGCGCATTTGCGGCGGTACTGTGGTCACATATTCACCGAGTTCTGGATTAAAAACAGACCAGCCATCACGCAGATGTTTTTGCAGGGAGTGGGATTTATATTGAGTCAAAACGAGAATTCGCCTTAGTCCGGAATGCAGGCAGTTAGTTAATGTGAAATCAATAATTCTGTATTTACCACCAAAAGGTACTGCGGGTTTTGCCCTATTATCGGTCAATGGAGATAATCGAGACCCCACTCCGCCAGCCAGTACTATTGTCAATGTATCCTGCATCCCCATCCCTCTTCTCCCTGATTATATTTGTTTTAGTTATTAATAATCAAAT
>DATCZZ010000162.1:0-2840 GCA_036525635.1 Psychromonas sp.
GGTAAGCAGAAATATAAGTGGTGAAGGTACAATAATTTTCATCCGTTGGCCTTTAAATTCAACTAAAGGGAATATTGACTCGCGCAAATTTAACATTTTTAGGATGCTGTGAGCCATGTCATTATCTGTTCATAGATAAAATAATTAATAGCAGGAGTCAATCACCATTGCAAAAAATAATTTATTTAATCTTTTTAAGTGCACATTTGCAGAGCCCCCCTGTCAGCGCCTTGCACTTTTCACAGGGTTTCTCTTTATAGGGTGTTGAGGCAAATTCCGATAAATTGGCAACATTACTTTTATCCGTTGAAAATTTCTTAGTTGCTGATTGAAGCAGTGACAAATAATCTTTATCTTTGGACTTTTTTTCCTTTTTATTTGTAACTTTGTTTTTCAGTGCAGACATCATCATCTCTCTTATCTCTACCAAGGCAAATGAGAATAACTATCATTAACATAAAGTTTAAACCGTAAATAGGCAAACACCAATAAAATCTATTTAATTATTACATCCATTGTGTTTGTAACTGTTATACTCGCGGCCAAATAAAAATTTCAAAAAATATAAGATGGTGATGTAAATGAGTGTTGATGCAATAGGTTTATCTGCTGAGTTATTGAAAGCTGTAAAAGCGTGCGGTTATAAAAATTTAACCCCGATTCAACAGCAGGCAATTCCGATTATCCGCAGCGGGACGGATCTTCTTGCCAGCGCGCAAACAGGCACAGGCAAAACAGCAGCTTTTACCCTACCTATTCTGGATATGCTGGCGAACAATGTGCAGAGCAAAACAACGACCAATACCACAATTAAAGCCTTGATACTGACACCAACACGTGAATTAGCAGCGCAGGTTGCAAATAACATAAAGGAATACAGTGAGTTCTTACCCTTAACATCAGGGGTTGTTGCTGGAGGCCGCAGCATGGACACACAGACTAAAATGCTGAAACTCGGTGTGGATCTGCTGGTTGCCACACCCGGACGTCTGCTTGAGCATCTAACCCTACGCAATGTTGATCTTTCTCATGTGAAATACCTGATCCTTGATGAAGCAGACCGTATGTTAGACATGGGTTTTTTGGGTGACATAGAAAAACTGATGGCGGTTATAAAGCAAAAACATCAGACGCTAATGTTTTCTGCAACGTTTTCCAATAAAGTGAAAACATTAGCCAAACAGTTATTAACCACACCAAAAACAATCGAGATCTCTCCGCAAAATTCAACTGCCGGGAAAGTAAAACAGCAGGTTTATTGGGTATCTGAAACCCGTAAGCATGAACTTTTATCGGAGTTAATCGGGGTAAAAAATTGGCAACAAGTTTTAGTTTTTGCCGGCACCAAAGAGAGTGCCAACCTGTTAGCCAAAGAGTTGCAGCTTGACGGGATCAAAGCAGCGGTTTGTCACGGTGATAAAACCCAGGGTGCACGTAATAAAGCGATCGAAAAATTTAGCGAAGGCAGTGTACGCGTTTTGGTTGCAACGGATGTAGCGGCGCGTGGTCTGGATATTCCAGATTTACCTTATGTAGTTAACTTTCACCTGCCGTTTTTAGCGGAAGATTATGTGCATCGTATTGGCCGTACCGGTCGTGCGGGTAAAAGTGGCACTGCGGTATCCTTGGTGAGCCCTAAAGATGAGCAGTTTTTAGATAATATTGAAACATTAATTGGGCGCAGGTTTGAACGTATTGTTTATCCCGGTTATGAAATGGACAGCTCCCTGCCTGCACATTACGAGCAAGCCAGCGACAAACCCCTGAAGAAAAGTCGTTACAAGGCAACGCAAGAGCGTAACCAGATGCTGGCACTTAAAAAAGAAAAAAACAGCCCAGCCGCGATACGCAGAGAAAAGAATAAAAAAAGAAAGAAACGGTAAACATAACCACTCGGAGGAGTAAGCATTCCTCCGTTTATTTCTCCTGCAGGCAAAGAATATCCCCCTTAACCTGATGAACAAATAATTACGAAAATAGGCAAACCCCAATCCGCTTAAAGACATCTTTAAAATGCGCGCTGTTTTCGCCGAAATATAGAAACACCTGCCCACGCGTATTAGCCGACACATGCTTGCCATCGTCATTTTCAAAAGCAATACGACCACCAGGCAGACAGATTGCTGATGAAGCCTTCAGTGCGCTTTGAAACCACAGTGTTTCCGTCGCATTATTAACCAGTACAATCGCTTCTGTGATGTTTTGTGCTTTCCAGTAATGCATAAAAGCGCTAATAGCACGATTGACTACCCCCCGACCATAAGGGGGATTCATAAAAACGGAGCCTTTATTCTCAAACCAAACCTGTTCAAAGGCATCTTGCTCTAGCGTAATATAACGATTAGCCTGTACATATTTGTTGCCAGCCGCTGAAGAAAACGGATCTAAATCAATCTCCCCCAGTACCTCCCTGACCATATTGGTGTATTTTTCAGGGGTATACCATGCATCCGAATCCCGCGCTGCATTATTAATACTCGGTTTTGAGCCAACATACGCAAGCTTATTCGCATTTGCTTTCATTTAAATAACTCCCTAAAAATCAGACACAGCGAAATGTATAGAAAAACAGTTAAAAATCAAGGTTGCAGATTATTTTTATCAACGGGCTGATACTTGTCAAACTGCCAGCTACCAGGCCAACACAATTACTGTTTATCTTTTGCCCAGATCCGTTTTACACTTTTAGCTTCTGCAGAAAAAGCTCAACACCGCCAGAGAGCAAGCTGTCTCTTATGCGGATCATTTAGGCACAAAATAGCCCTGTATTTGCAATTTGTAAGCAATCAACTTATTTCTTATTTTGCATCAATAAAAGGACAAATTTTGATTGAAACAGA
>DATCZZ010000163.1:0-5930 GCA_036525635.1 Psychromonas sp.
GCAGCAACTTAGCGATAGACTTTTATTGAAACGGGGTGATATCACCCGCGCCAACACGTGCAATGACCACTTCATCATCGGAAAAATCGATCACTGTGGTTGGCGACTCGCCTAAATAACCGCCATTTAAAATCAAATCCACCTGGTTCTCTAATTTGTCGCGAATATCTTCAGGATCAAATTCAGTACTCTCATTGCCGGGCAGAATTAAACTGGTGCTCATTAAGGGCTCGTTTAATGCCTCTAGGAGCGCCAGTGCAATTGCATTATCCGGAATACGGATGCCGATAGTGCGTCTGCTTGGATTCATTAAACGCTTCGGCAAATCTTTAGTGGATTTAAAAATAAAGGTATAAGCTCCCGGTGTATTATTTTTAAGGGCCCGAAAAGCTTGATTATCAACTCGTGCATAGGTCGCTATTTCCGATAAATCGCGGCATGCCAGGGTGAAGTTGTGTTTTTTATTGATATTGCGAATTTGACAAATTTTTTCCAACCCGTGTTTATTCTCCATCGTACAGCCTAAGGCATAACCGGAATCTGTTGGATAAATGATCACCCCACCCGCTTTTAATATTTCGACAGCTTGCTTTATTAAGCGCACTTGTGGATTTTCAGGGTGTACGTAAAAAAATTGACTCATTGTATTTTTTCTTCTTCTACTAATATTGCTGACAAATAACTTGGCCAATCGGCCCAAACTGGCTGTGCGATATCCGGTAAATGCAGCGCTTTACCTAAATCCCGCCAGCGACCTACAAAATGAAAATCGCTGCCTTGTGAAGCAAGCAACTTATACTCATTACTCCAGATTGCAAGCTGTAAACGCATTTGCGGGGATTGTTGTCCCATTGCCACTTCCATCGCGTCACCGTTAAACTGCTTAAACTCAGTCAATAAACGCCGAATCCATTTATTGGATAAACCATAGTGGTCAGGATGCGCCAAGATTGCCTGCCCCCCCGCCTGATGGATAACCTTGATGGCGTATTCAATATCCACCCAATTATGCGGTACGTAACCGGTATTGCCACGGCTTAAATATTTATCGAATACTTTTTGAAAAGTGGGCGAAACGCCAATATCCACCAAATAACGCGCAAAATGCGCCCGCGTAATAGCGCCCTCTCCCGCGAGCTCTTTTGCGCCTTGGTAAACCCCGGGTATTTTAGCCTTGGCCAGGCGCGCGCCCATTTCCATAGCCCGCGTTTCACGTTTTTCTTTTTGTAATGCGATTAAATCGATTAATGCAGGATGCGCCGGATCGATATTAAGGCCAATTACATGTATTTCATGATTTAACCAGTTGGTTGTAATTTCAATCCCGTTAATAAGTATCAACTTTAGATTATTATCAATAATAGTTTGCCGCGCCTGAACTAACCCGTCAACAGTATCATGATCTGTAATCGCTAACATATGTACCTGACGATTAACCGCGCGCTCAACCAATTCTTTGGACGTTAACTGCCCATCTGAAGCCTTTGTATGTGCGTGTAGATCAATTAACATGGAAATCCAAAATCTGAAAAAGTGGCTATACACAAGCCACTTCAAGATGCGGGAGCCCGCACATTGAAGTAGTTTGCATATAGAAGTAGTTTACGAGGCTAATGAAATCTAAATTACGAGAATATCCTAAAAATCACCTTGACATTAAAAGCATAATCGCAAAAAATGGTTGCCATAAATTTATGGAATGCATGATATATGATTTTAACAACAATTTCTCTTAAAGATTCTTGGTGGCACTCATTTTCCTAAGCGGGCAATGAGTTTTTTTTATATCTGTATATTTTCAAAAAAACAAATTTAAGCTCGCAATATGCGGGCTTTTTTTGTATTTGGGCATTGGCTTTTAGTAAAAGATTCGAGGCAGACATGAATAATATAAATAAAGTCCTTAAACAGTGTTGGCGATGGCAAATGTAAACAACCAATAAACCATCAATAGATCGAATTTTAAAGGATAAAAAATGAATACTAATCATCCCATCGGCGTATTAAAAAGCATTTCTGTAGACTGTGAATATATCAGCGACTCGCTCGGTTTGTTTCAAACTTTCAGTGTTGACAGCGACAACCATTTATTGTTTGATTCAGCAGAGATCGAAAGTAAAAACCATCTTAAAAGCTTAATGTTAATTGATGCCTGTATGAAAATCACCTGCCAGGGTCTGACGGTCACATTAGACGCGTTAACCGACAATGGCAAAGACCTGCTTACTTTTATTACACCGCAATTCTCCACGACAATTATCACCCGACATACCCCAAATCAACTACAGCTTATTTTTCCAAAATCAGACACCAGTGGCGATGAAGAGCAACGTTTAAAATCATCCTCTCCGGTAGATGCGCTGCGTTTTATTGTCAAACGTATTAAAACGCAATCCTCTCATCAACAAGCGCTATTTCTGGGCGGTATATTTGCCTATGATTTTATTGCCACTTTTGAAGATTTGATTGATGTACCTGACAGTGAAAATAGCTGCCCTGATTTTATGTTTTACGTCGCTGAAACATTAATGATTCAAGATCATCAAAAACAAAAAGGAGAGTTAATTGCCTCGGTCTTTGGCGGCCTATACTCTGATGAAAATGAGCTGCGCCTGGGCGCGCGTTTGGCGCAGATACAGCAACAATGCAGCGATTTTGAAACACCTGAAAACCCGGTCATTCCATTAACCGGAAAAGTCACTACAGATGTTTCAGATGAGGCATATTGCACTATTGTTGAGCAGCTCAAAGAACACATCGTAAAGGGGGATATCTTTCAGGTAGTGCCTTCACGAAGCTTTTCTCTGGCCTGCCCCAATCCTATTGGCGCTTATGCAAAACTCAAAGAAACCAATCCAAGCCCTTACATGTTTTATTTAAAGGATAGTGACTTCACCCTATTCGGTGCTTCACCGGAAAGCGCCATTAAATATACCCAGGCCTGCAATGATGTCGAAATTTATCCCATTGCCGGTACGCGCCGACGTGGATTTAATCCGGATGGTTCAATCAACAAAGATTTAGATGGCCGTTTGGAACTGGAATTACGTTTGGATCATAAAGAAACCTCTGAGCATTTAATGCTCGTTGATTTAGCACGTAATGACGTAGCGCGAATAAGTGAACCCGGAACGCGTCATGTCGCTGATTTATTAAAAGTAGACCGCTACAGCCATGTTATGCATCTGGTTTCCCGGGTTATCGGTAAATTGCGTTCAGATTTAGATGCGCTGCACGCTTACCAGGCATGTATGAATATGGGCACCCTGGTCGGGGCGCCTAAAATAAGCGCGTCAAACTTGGTGCGTCAGGTAGAACGAAAACGCCGTGGCAGTTACGGGGGGGCAGTCGGCTATATCAATGGTAAGGGAGATATGGATACCTGTATTGTTATCCGCTCCGCTTTTGTAAAAGATGGTATCGCGCAGGCGCAAGCTGGCGCGGGTGTGGTATATGATTCAGTGCCGCAAGCAGAGGCCGACGAAACCCGTAATAAAGCCGCAGCGGTATTAAATGCAATTGCCTTGGCGCATGGTACAACTCTGGCCGAGGTCTCTTTAACCGCCCTATCCTCATCAACCACAGACTCTGGAGAGTAAGCAGATGGAGAGAACTAAAAAACCAACACTCTTTTTTCTTGATAATTTTGACTCCTTTACTTACAACCTGGTGGATCAATTTAAATCCTTAGGTTATCCGGTAAAAATTTATCGTAATAATTTACCTGCCGCACAGGTAAAAGCGCATATTGATGCCTGCGAAACGGAAGTGGTGTTAATTCTTTCCCCCGGTCCTGGTGCGCCAAGTGAAGCAGGTTGCCTGATTGAGTTGATCGGTCTATGCAGGGGAAAGATTGCAATGATAGGAATTTGCTTAGGCCATCAGGCAATCATTGAACAGTACGGCGGCATAGTTACTCAGGCTGAGCAGATCATGCACGGCAAATCATCGTTAATCACACATTGTGGTGATCGCATGTTCAGCGGCTTAAGCCAGCCCCTTTCCGTGGCGCGGTATCATTCCCTGATCGGCTCCTCGGTGCCGCCATCTCTCGAAATAGTCGCGCACTTTAACGGCATGTGTATGGCCGTTTATAATCAGGCAGATAAAGTAATAGGTTTTCAATTTCATCCCGAATCTATTTTAACCTGTGAAGGCGCAAAACTATTAGAAAACAGTTTAAATTTAGTGACGGAGAACCTTTAAATGATCCAGTTCGACATACATCAAATTTTAGAGCAATTATACGCAGCTAAATCCCTGAGCAGTGAACAGAGTCAGGCCTTCTTTGAACAGGTTGTTCAGGGGCAAGTTGATCCCATTATTTTATCCTCAGTGATAACAGCCTTAAAAATGAAAGGTGAAACACCGCAGGAGATTACCGGTGCAGCTAATGCACTGCTTGCACAAGCGGCCCCTTTCCCGCGTCCCGATTATGACTTTACCGATATCGTAGGTACAGGGGGAGATGGTTTAGGGACGATCAATATTTCCACTGCAAGCGCATTTGTTGCAGCTGCATGCGGTGTAAAAGTATGCAAACACGGTAGCCGCAGTGTCTCAAGCAAATCAGGGTCATCGGATTTACTTGCGGCTTTTGGGGTTAACCTGAATATGACCGCGCAGGTAGCGCGTCAGTGCCTGGATGATTTAAATGTCTGTTTTATCTTTGCACCGCAATATCATGCCGGAATGCGTTTTGCCGCGCCGGTGCGCGCGGCATTAAAAACCCGCTCAATATTTAATCTACTCGGCCCGCTGGTCAACCCTGCCCGTCCGCAATTTGAACTGATGGGGGTGTATGCGCCTGAGCTGTTAAAACCCATCGCCGAAGTGCATAAACAGTTGGGTATGAAGCGTGTTATGGTAGTTTACGGCAGCGGTCTCGACGAGATTGCATTACACGGTGAAACTCAGGTCGCTGAGCTCAATAACGGTGAAATCACAGAATATGCATTAACCCCGGAAGATTTTGGTGTGCAGCGTTACCCCGTAGAAGCGCTTTTTGGCGGCGATCCGTTGGAAAATAAAGTCATCATCGAAAAAATATTACAAGGTGAGGGAAGCGAGGCACAGCAAGCTGCCGTTGCCGTTAATGTGTCCGCCTTGCTGGTCTTAAACGGTAAAGCGGATAACTTTAAAGATGGGTCAAAACAAGCGCTTGCAATGATGCAGACCGGTAAACCCCTACAACTACTAAAAGCACTTGCGGAGCTGAGCCAATGTTAAATGATAAAAGTCTACAAGATACTATTCTGGGAAAGATTGTCGATGATAAGATAGAGTGGGTAGAGGCACGTAAGCGGAAACAGCCTTTGATCAGCTTTAAAGACAAAATAACAGAGAGTGACCGCTATTTTTATACTGCCTTGGATAAACCGGAAAGTGTCTTTATTTTAGAGTGTAAAAAAGCTTCTCCGTCGAAAGGACTGATCCGGGAAAAGTTCGATTTAGACCTTATCGCCGGCACCTACAAAAACTATGCCAGCGCAATATCGGTACTAACCGATGAAAAGTATTTTCAGGGTGATTTCGAATATGTCAGCCAAGTCCGTGAACAGGTTTCCCAGCCTGTTCTCTGCAAAGATTTTATTATTGACCCTTACCAAATTTATCTGGCGCGTTTTTATCAAGCCGATGCAATTTTATTGATGCTTTCTGTTTTAGATGATGATGCTTACCAGGCTTACCGTGATACGGCACACAGCCTGAATATGGGCGTCCTGACAGAAGTCAGTAATGAGCATGAGCTGATACGTGCTATTGCCTTAAATGCGCAAGTAATTGGCATAAACAACCGTGACTTGCGTGATCTAAGCATTGATTTAACACGTACTAAAAAACTCGCAGCCAGGATCCCGGCGGATCGTATCGTCATTTCTGAATCGGGCATATACAACCACAGCCAGGTGAAGGAACTCAGTCAATAT
>DATCZZ010000164.1:0-7806 GCA_036525635.1 Psychromonas sp.
TTCTCAACAGTTGAGCCACTGCTAGATGCAAGAATCAGCAAGACAATAAATGATCAGCTATTGGGATTGAAAACAACGATTTTATCATTGATTTTAACCGGCAGGGTTGTGCTGATAGTTATGTTGAATATTATGACATTAACCGGGATAACTTGAAATCATGGTTGATCTGCTAAAATTACTCTGTGCATGGTGATCCGCTGTTGTCGATTTTGGGCTAAAAAATCATCCAGGATACACCACAGTAAGCCCCCTATTTACTCCCTTTTTATGAGTTTCAGGGTGGGCAAGCGAGATTTCATTCTGTATTATTTCAATGAGTTGCATGGAAAATGATCATGCTGATTTGTTTAGAATATTTTTGCTAATAAATTGCTATGGAAGTCGCCCCCACAGTTAAAAATGTCCCATATTGGTAGGGATTAAACCGGCAAAAAACAATCATCAACTAATGGTAAACGCGCCCTATGAGTATAAACAGTACCGAACTAGTCACTCAATTGATCCATTTTTTGGAGGAGAAACACCCTGAGGAACTGTTGCTCACTATTGAACAGCATCACCCGGCAGAACTGGGCCGGCTGATTGAATCCTTACCGAATAAATATCGTCACAGCTTTTGGAAATTGATCCCGGTTAAAGATAAGGGAGAGGTGTTACTTGCAGTTCATCGTGAACTGCGTCTTGCTTTGATAAAACTAACCAGCGAATCTGATTTACTCAAATGCCTGTCTAACCTGCAAATGGATGAGCTGGCGGATATCGATGCAGATTTACCCTTATCCGTGGTGACAGCCATGGTCGAAGCCATGGATAGTCAGCGCAAAGAACGCTATCAGACAGTCAAAGATTTTCCTGATAATAGCGCCGGTGGATTAATGGATATAGACGCCACTGCGGTTAGAAAGGATGTCAGCCTTAAGGCTGTCTATCGCTATTTGTGTAAATTGAGAAAAAAAGAGGGGATGTTGCCTGAGCAGCTGGATCATTTAGTGGTCGTAGACAGAAAGAATAGGGTAAAAGGAATTTTACACCTTAGCGATCTGGTTTCATTGGATAATAGTCTGTCGGTCAGTGATGTGATGAAAGATGATGTGCCATTAATCGATTCATTGCAGTCAGCCAAAGAAGTTGCGCAAATTTTTGAAGATCACGATTTAACATCAGCCCCCGTTGTTGACCAGAATAAGCGTCTGTTAGGACGGATAACAGTTGATGATGTTATTGATGTTTTGAAGCATAGTTCAGAGGAGCGGTTACTGGCTCAGGCAGGTCTTAATAAAGAGCTGGATATGTTTGCGCCGGTTGCACATATTTCGTTAAATAGAGCAATCTGGTTGGGCACAAATCTAATCACCGCTTTTGTTGCCGCCTGGGTAATTGGTTTATTTGAATCCTCTATTGAACAGCTGGTTGCGCTCGCTGTACTGATGCCGGTTGTGGCAAGTATGGGCGGCATCACAGGCAGTCAGACGCTGACTGTTGTTACTCGCGGAATAGCACGTGATTTGGTGAGTAGCGCCAATATTACAGCACTGACTCTGCACGAATTAAAAGTATCTTTCATTAACGGCGCACTGTGGGCAACGGTAGTCTTTTTAGTTGCTTTTTTCTGGTATGGAGACTGGAAATTAGGCGGCGTTTTTGCTCTTGCACTTTTTGTCGTCAGTCTGACAGGGACATTTTCGGGTGCAGTTATCCCTTTCATCTTAAAAAAAATGGGGATCGATCCGGCTATTGCCGGGGGGGTTATTCTGACAACTATTACTGACGCGGTGGGATTTTTAATATTTTTAGGTGCGGCAACTTTAATCTTGATTTAGGTGGGGCTGACAAGGCGGTGAACTCAATTGCAGCCCTTGTTTTAACTGCAGCTTACTTTTTTGTCATCCCATTATTATCAGCAACTTACCCGGGCTCTGCTTTAATTTTTGCGATCTAGACTTTAGTCGCAGAAGAAAAATTAAAGTAGGCGCTTCTCCCTGCATTTTTGCTGTTAAAAAGCTCTACTCCCTGCACGGGGCAAGAAGCCCTCCACTGTACATAATTCATCATTTTTCTTAACTGGTACTATAATAGTATTAGTTAGATGGAGATGTAATGTTACGCGTGAATAAATTAACAGATTACGGTTCGGTCATTCTGGCTTGTATGGCATCGCGCCCCGACGAAACAATGAGCGCTGCCAGTTTAGCCAGGGATGTTTTGCTACCGCTGGCGACAGTAAGAAAATTATTAAAGATACTGGTTAAAAGCGGCCTGCTCTGTTCAAGTCTTGGCAAACAAGGCGGCTACCAACTTGCCAGACCGGCAGAGGAAATCTCCGTAGCTGAAATTATTGACGTACTGGAAGGTGTTATTACGCTGACTGAGTGCTCGATGGGAAAAGGGATCTGCCGCATTGAAGGAAACTGTGAAATACGCCACAACTGGCAGGGCCTTAACCAGATTCTCCAGCAGAGTCTCAGGCAAGTGAGTTTGCAGGAGATGCTGCCGCCGAAGAACCGCGCTAAGAGAATCATCTCCAGCGGCTGATATACCCAATATGTGGAGGAAATAATGACAGCATCACGACAAAACTTAGATCGCTTTGTCGGTAGCGAGTATCCGCATGGTTTTGTTACCGACCTGGAAACCGACAGCCTGCCACCCGGCCTCAATGAGTCGGTGATACGGCAGATATCGGCAAGAAAAAAAGAACCGGCGTTTATGTTAGCCTGGCGCCTTAAAGCTTATCAGCATTGGTTAACACTGAAGGTACCGACCTGGTCAAAACTCCATTATCCGGCCATCGATTATGAACAAATCGTTTTCTACAGCGCCCCAAAAACCAATGCTGACGGTCCAAAAAGTCTCGATGAGATTGCACCGGAAATTTTACAAACCTATGAAAAATTGGGTATTCCACTGCATGAACGGGCGCAGCTTGCGGGTGTCGCCGTGGACGCGGTATTCGACAGCGTCTCAGTCGCTACCACATTCAAAAAAAAATTAGCCGAAGTCGGGGTTATCTTCTGCTCATTTTCAGAAGCCGTAAAAGAACACCCCGAACTGGTACAAAAATACCTGGGCACTGTAGTGCCCTATACCGATAACTATTATGCGGCACTTAATGCGGCAGTATTCAGTGATGGTTCTTTCTGCTATGTCCCTAAGGGGGTACGCTGCCCGATGGAATTGTCCACTTACTTTCGCATCAATTCGCTCAATACAGGGCAGTTCGAACGCACCTTGATAGTTGCAGAAGAAGGCAGCTATGTCAGTTATCTTGAAGGCTGCACCGCCCCGATACGTGATGAACATCAACTGCATGCTGCGGTGGTGGAATTGATTGCCCTGGATGATGCGGAGATAAAATACGCCACGGTGCAAAACTGGTATCCCGGTGACAAAAACGGCCAGGGCGGAATTTATAATTTTGTCACCAAACGGGGATTATGCCGCGGCCGTAATGCTAAAATATCCTGGACACAGGTCGAAACCGGCTCCGCCATTACCTGGAAATATCCCAGTGTTATTTTGCAGGGTGATAATTCCAGAGGTGAGTTTTATTCAGTCGCGCTAACCAATAACTATCAGCAGGCCGATACCGGCACTAAGATGATCCATATCGGCAAAAACACCTCCAGTACCATTATTTCCAAGGGGATCTCCGCCGGACATGGTTCCAATGCCTACCGCGGTCTGGTCAAGGTGGGGCCACAGGCGATCAATGCCCGTAATTACAGTCAATGTGATTCCCTGCTGCTCGGCGAAAATTGCTCCGCCCATACCTTTCCTTATATCGAGGTAAAACATCCTACGGCTAAAGTGGAACATGAAGCAACAACCTCAAAAATTAGTGATGAGCAACTTTTTTATTGTATGCAGAGAGGGATTTCTCAGGAGGATACGGTATCCATGATTATTAACGGCTTCTGTAAAGCGGTGTTCCGTAAATTACCGATGGAGTTTGCTGTTGAAGCCCAGGCATTAATGGAAGTGAGCCTGGAAGGTTGTGTCGGATGATCTGTTCAGAAAAAGTAGTTACTCGGTGCAGGAGTTAAGTATGTTAAGCATAAAAAATTTACACGCAGAAATTCAAGGCAATAGCATTCTAAATGGGCTTGATTTGTCGGTCAAGGCGGGAGAAGTGCACGCTATCATGGGGCCGAATGGCTCCGGGAAAAGCACGCTGGCCAATGTTCTGGCGGGTCACCAGGACTATCAGGTGACCCATGGTGAAATTAAATTTAACGGCCGGGATTTATTGACGCTTTCCGTTTCCGAGCGCGCCTGTGAAGGTGTTTTTGTCGCGTTTCAATATCCACTGGAAATTGCCGGTGTCAGTAACGTGCAGTTTCTTAAAATGGCACTTAACAGCCAACGCAAATACCACCAGCTTGAAGAGCTTGATGCTATTGATTTTTTACAACGGGTCAAAAGTAAAGTACAGGAAGTCGGCATGGAGGAACAGCTTCTGTATCGCTCAATCAATGAGGGATTTTCCGGTGGCGAGAAAAAACGCAACGAAATCCTGCAGATGTTGGTGCTTGAGCCGCAACTGGCTATCCTCGATGAAACCGATTCAGGGCTGGATATTGATGCCCTGAAACTCGTTGCACAGGGGGTGAATGCTTTTCGCAGGGATGCTGATTCAGGGCAGAAACGTGCCATTATTCTTATTACCCATTATCAACGCCTATTAAACTATATCCATCCGGATTTTGTCCATGTGCTGTTTGACGGACGTATTGTGCAATCCGGCGGACCGGAGCTGGCGCTGGAACTGGAGGAGAAAGGCTACGCAAGTTTATTGCCGAAAGCTCAGAGTTCTGCCTAAACCAAGGTTAACAGCAGAGGCTAATACAGTTGTAAAATGAGAACGAACAGGAGGCACAGATGAATGCCTGTGACCGTTTGCTTAAACATTACTATCAAAACAGGGCGCACTTGCCGGGACATCTATTGCCCTGGTTAACAGCCCTTCGGGAAAGGGCTGCTGAAAGTTTTGCCGCTCAAGGTTTCCCCGCGCCACGCGATGAGGAGTGGAAATACACCAGTCTCAAAGAGTTGCAGAAAACTGAATATTACCTTGCTCAAGCGCTGCCGACTGCAGAGATTAATACCCTGCCGCAGGGGGTTAAACAGTGTGCTACCGGCGAACATTTATTAGTATTTATTAATGGTGTTTATAATAGCGGCCTTTCAAGTATTGCAGCACTGCCCAAGGGGTTTATATTAAGCAGTTTCGCTCAGGCCCTGCAGGATCATCCGCAGTTACTGGCAGCAGCGTTAGGAAAAGTAAGCAGTGACAAAGCACCTGTATTTAGTGCATTAAATACCGCGCTGATGTCTGATGGTGTGTTTTTATGGGCACCAGAAAATGCGCACATTGCATCCCCTATCCACTGTCTGTTTATCTCCTCGACAACGGCTCAGGCTGTTGTAAGCAATTCACGTTTACTGCTAGTACTCAACAATAATAGCAACTTAACATTGCTGGAGCATCATATTGACCTTGCCGCTCCTGATGCACAAATAACAACAGATGGGACTGGGCGTAAGCAGAATTTATGCAATGTGGTAACAGAAATATCGCTAAGTCCACAGGCACATCTGGACCATTACAAATTGCAGCATCCATCCCTTAACAGCAGCCTCATTACCGCTATGTATGTCCAGCAACAACGGCAAAGTGTTTTCACTTCACATAGTTACTCCCTGGGGGCAACGCTTGCCCGGCACGATATCCAGATCCAACTGAGCGGGCCTCAAGCCGAATGCTGTTTAAACGGCGTATATTTAGTTGACGGCCGCCAGCATGTCGACTATCACACGCAAATAGAACATTTAGAAGCGCACTGCCGCAGTCAGCAGATCTATAAAGGGGTTATCCAAGATAGCGCGCGGGCCGTGTTTAACGGTAAGGTGATCATTCATCCCGTCGCCCAGCATTCAACGGCCAGACAGATTAATAAAAATCTGCTGCTTGGAGAACAGGGCGAGGTCGATAGCAAACCAGAGCTGCAAATATATGCAGACGATGTTGTCTGCAGTCACGGCGCCACGGTTGGGCAGTTGGATCAACAGTCACTGTTTTACCTGCAGTCCCGCGGTCTCAGTGAAAAAGATGCGCAGGCCTGGCTGGTTTATGGATTTATCAGTGAAGTGCTGGAGCGCATCGATGCCCCCTCCCTGCGTGAATTTATCCAGTTGCCGGTCATTGCAAAACTTAACCAGCTGGTGGCTAACGATGTCAGAAACCTGCTGTCGATGGAGAGAGGAGATAGCTGATGCTTAAAACGCCTCAAGCAGTTGACTATAAAAGCTCATCTGCTGTGGACTGGGCGGCAATACGCGCTGACTTTCCGTTATTATCACAAAAGGCTGATCAGCAGCCCTTTGCCTATTTAGATAATGCCGCCACCACCCAGAAACCGAATGTTGTTATTGATAGCGTTACACACTTTTATCGTTGTGATAATGCCAACGTCCATCGCGGAGCTTATCAGTTAAGTGAACGTGCGACGCTGGCCTTCGAAGCAGCACGAGACAAAATACAGCACTTTTTACATGCCCCGTTACGTGAAGAGATTATTTTTGTACGTGGCGCTACCGAGGCGATCAATCTGGTTGCGCAGAGTTATGCCAGACCGCGCCTTAAACCCGGCGATGAAATTCTGATCAGTGCGATGGAGCATCACTCCAATATAGTGCCCTGGCAAATGGTATGCAAGCAGACCGGGGCGTTGTTAAAGGTAGTGCCAATAAACGATCACGCGGAAATTATCCTTGAAGATTATCAGGCGCTGTTAAATGCCAAGACTAAAATTGTCGCATTAACCCACCTTTCCAATGCGCTGGGCAGCGTCATCCCGGTAGAGCAGATGATAGCCATGGCACACGCAAGGGAGATACCGGTGTTATTGGACGGAGCGCAGGCGGCGCCGCACATCCAGCTGGATGTTAAACAGTTAGATTGTGATTTTTATACTTTTTCCGGTCACAAAATTTACGGCCCGACAGGAATCGGCGTGTTATACGGCAAACAAAGCCATCTTGAGGCGATGGAGCCCTATCAGGGCGGCGGCGATATGATCAGTAAAGTCAGTTTTGAGCACAGCGACTATAATTGTTTACCCTACAAATTCGAAGCGGGTACACCCAATATTGCCGGCGTGGTCGGGTTGGGGGAAGCGATCGACTATATCGAAGCGATAGGTATCAACAATATTAAACAGCGCGAACGTTTCTTATTAGACTATGCCACCAGGGGGGCAAGCCAGATAAACGGCCTGCGCATTATCGGAACGGCCCAACATAAAGCCAGTATTCTCTCATTTGTGCTGGCCTGCGCACACCCCCATGATATCAGTACTATTCTGGATCGCCAGGGAGTTGCAATTCGCGCAGGTCATCACTGTGCGATGCCGGTAATGACTCGCTTTAATGTACCGGCAACAGCTCGCGCTTCTTTTTCTTTCTATAATAACGAAAGCGATATTGAGCAATTACTGCAGGGTTTGCACCTGGTAAACAAAATTTTTGCAGGAAAAAACGGGTGAATAATATGAATGAGGAATTGCGCGCATTATATCAGGAAGTGATCATAGATCATGGCCGGCATCCGAGGAATTTTAAAAAGCTGGACCATCCAAGTTTCTGTCAGGAGGGATACAATCCGCTCTGTGGTGACCATCTGAAACTTTATGTGCGGATTGAGAACAACACTATTGTTGATGCAAGTTTTGAGGGAGAGGGGTGCGCAATCTCAATGGCGGCATCCTCACTTTTGACCGAACGTCTCAAAAATACCAGCGTAAC
>DATCZZ010000165.1:0-6166 GCA_036525635.1 Psychromonas sp.
GAAAGAAAAAGAAGAAATTGAATTAATTCATATTGATCATCTGGAAAAAGATCAGCAACTACTGGAGCAACTTGTAACCGAACGTACCGAAGAACTGGAGCAAGCACGAGATCGAGCAGAGTTATTAGCACGAACCGACCCCCTAACTAACATGTTAAATCGTCGAGCATTTTTTGAGTGTGGTTCAATAGAAATTGAACGTAGCTTACGCTATAAATCATCGCTGGCTGTTATGATGATTGATCTCGATCGCTTCAAGTCCATCAATGATAACTATGGTCATGCCGCAGGTGATAATACTCTGTTATCAGTTGCTAATACGTTCAAAGCGATGATACGCAATATGGATATTATTGGACGGATAGGTGGAGAAGAGTTTGCGATAATCGTACCCCATGCAGATCTGGAAATTGCAACTGAACTAGCACAACGCCTTAGACTAGGCATAGAAAAGACAGAGATAATTATTGATGGCAAGCCGGTAAAAATCACCGCGTGTTTTGGTGTCACTCGTATAGATGTAAAAAGCGAATCATTGGATGAAGCATTAAAACGAGCGGATAAGGCACTTTATCTGGCAAAAGAAAATGGTCGCAATCGGGTTGAACAGCTTATTTAATTAACAACCTCTTTATTCCAGGCATCCCCGGGAAACGAATGGGCCGCGTCTTGCCTTTTGCCTCTGACTAATAGGAAGCTAAAGCCTTGGCATTATGATATATCTATGTAAAGGAGAAATAGGATTTTACGCTCGTTATATTGGGAGTTAACAGGCGTAGCTTTGTCAGATTAAATTGCATCAGGCAGAGTACACGCTAAGATCAGGTATGAGTCAGTACAATTCAGGAAAACCTAACAGGAATAATTAACTGCATTTCCGGTCAGGCTCCAGAACAAGGCGATAACTTCTCAGCACTTTCGAGAACTAATGCAGCATCTCTACGGCCTTTTTTAAGGCGGCGACAAAGCACTTGGCCTCTTCGAGGGTATTATAAATTGAAAATGAAACTCTCACAGTCCCTTTGCAGTTAAGCTCTGCCATTAACGGCATCGCACAATGCGTGCCGCTGCGCACGGCAATTCCCTGCGCATCTAATAACATCGCAATATCAGTAGGGTGCTCACCTTTAACAGAAAAACTCAGCGCAGCAGATTTAAGCCCGCCCTGGTTAAACACGGTAATTTCGGGAATGTCTAATAATGCCTGTTCGGTGAAGGTTAATAACGCCTGTTCGTGATCGATCAAATCCTGGCGATTAAAAGCGCTGATAAAATCAATTGCCGCCCCCAGCCCTATCACACCGGCAATATTAGGGGTACCAGCCTCAAATTTAAAGGGTAACTGGTTAAAAGTCGTTTTCGCAAAACTGACCGTCTTGATCATCTCCCCTCCCCCCTGCCAGGGGGGTAAAGCTTCTAATAGATGCTGTTTGCCGAATAGAACGCCCACCCCCGTCGGACCAAATAATTTATGGGCTGAAAAAACATAATAATCACAATCAATAGCCTGCACATCAACCAGTTGATGACCGACCGCCTGGGCACCATCAATAATGACCTGCGCACCAACCTGATGAGCCAGCCGGGTTATCTCTTTGACAGGGTTAATCACCCCCAGGGCATTGGAGATATGGGTCACCGAAACAAGTTTGGTTTTGCTGGTTAAGAGAGCCTGATAAGCGTTGAGATCCAACGCCTGCTCCTGGGTCAGCGGGATGATTTTTAAGATGATACCGTGCGACTCCACCAGCATTTGCCAGGGGACAATATTGGCGTGATGCTCCAACGCGCTGATAATGATTTCATCACCGGCTTGCAGCTGTTTCGACAACACATTAGCTAATAAATTAATACCTTCCGTTGTCCCTTTTGTCCAGACAATCTCCTTTGTATCCTTAGCATTGATAAAAGTTTTTACCTTCTCTCTTACCGCCTCAAACGCCGCTGTCGCACGCAGGCTCAGATGGTGGCTGGCGCGGTGCACATTGGCATTATCGTTAAAATAAAATGACGCGATAGCGTCTACCATAGCTTGCGGTTTTTGCGTCGTAGCAGCATTATCTAAATAGATCAGCGGATGTTCATTAATCGTTTGATGTAAGATCGGAAAATGTTGGCGTATTTGGTAAACACAGAATGAAGAGTTTGGCAAAACTATCCCACCTTATAAATCAGCAATAAAAAATCACCATTTGATTGAAGCATAGACGGGCATGCCAGAGATGCCCTAAAACTCCCGTTACAGCATTATAAGCCTGTATTTAACCGTTACGTCCTTCAACCATCAGACGTTTCATTTCCGTCACTGCAGCAGCGAAACCGTCAACCAGTGCACGGGCAACAATCGCATGACCGATATTAAGTTCGATGATCTCTGGTAATGCGGCAATAGGTTTAACATTATGATAGTTCAAACCATGGCCTGCATTGACTTTTAAACCAACTTTATCCGCATAGGTTGCTGCTTTTGCGACACGCAGCAACTCGGCGTGCTGAATATCCTCGGATTGCGCATCGGCATATTGTCCAGTGTGCAGCTCAATATAAGCGGCGCCGGTTTTAAAGGCAGCATCAATCTGAGCATTTTCCGGATCGATAAACAAGGAGACTTGAATGCCGGCACTGTTTAAACGGCTAACCACAGATGCAATTTTGGCAAATGAACCGACTACATCCAACCCGCCTTCAGTGGTTAACTCTTCACGCTTTTCCGGCACTAAACAGACAAAGGCAGGTTTTGTTTTTAATGCAATTTCAACCATTTCATCGGTCACCGCCATTTCTAAGTTCATCCGCGTTTGTAGCGTTTGTGCGAGCACAGCAACATCCCGGTCTCTAATATGACGACGATCTTCGCGCAGATGGATAGTGATACCATCAGCGCCAGCGCACTCGGCAACAGCCGCTAAATGAGCCGGCTCAGGAAAACAAGTACCGCGCGCATTACGCAGTGTTGCGATATGATCGATATTAACGCCAAGTAAGATCTTGCTCATTGATAAATTATCCTTTGTTATTTAGCCGTAAAGAGGGTGCGGCTATGTAATGGTTTTCCACCTAATAAGTGGGCTAATGCCTGCCGACAAAATCGTTTTGATGATTTCAAAACGTTCGGATCTGAAAAATCACGTCGTCCTAAGGCGATTATATCTTCTCCAGTATAAACGTCATGTTTTTTATGGATTGCCTGTTTGGCAAAAAAACCCTCCTGCTGCAGATACTGATATTCACAGCCGCTTTCAATTAATTCACCGCTGTAAATATCTTCGCTAAAGTTAACCCCGTAACCTAATGTTTCGATTAGGGTTAATTCAAAAAGGCGCAACGCTATTTGCGGGTCATTATCAGCGGCAATGGTTAATAGCGTTTTCTGATAACATTCAAACAAACCATCACAGGCGGTTTCGTCCTGCAGTAAACGATATAATAATTCATTGATATACATGGCAATGAAAAGACGCTGTCCAATTAAGGGGACCACCTGAGTTTTTGCTTCAACAGATTTAACTGTTTTCAGGCTGCCACGCCCAAAATAACTGACCTGTAACAGGGTAAACGGTTGCGCCATGCCACGTTTCATACGCGTACTACTGCGTCCACCCTTATAAATCAGGCTCACTTTGCCAACGTCTTCACAGAAAAGATAAACTAACTGACTGGTCTCTCCGTAAGGACGTCGATGCAGAATAAAAGCATTGTGGTACTCGATTGACATATATTACAGCCGTTAAAATTAGTTACGAGCTATCAGCTAAAAGCCTTTCAGCTTTCTCGCCTTCAAAACTTTCACATGACTAACCGTTATAATCATCTCCATAACCCAGGCTGCGCAAAGCCCGGTCATCATCCGCCCAACCAGATTTAACTTTTACCCAAATCTCCAGGAAGACTTTCGAATCAAATAACTCCTCCATATCAATCCGCGCCTGTTTACCGATCGCTTTCAGTTTTTCGCCTTTGTTGCCGATCACCATGCGTTTTTGCCCTTCCCGCTCAACCAGAATCAAGGCATTGATATGTAATACACCATTCTCTTTCTGTTTAAACTGCTCTATTTCAACGGTGACAGAATAGGGTAATTCATCGCCTAAAAAGCGCATTAATTTTTCACGGACAATTTCCGATGCCATAAAACGTGACGAACGATCAGTAATATAATCTTCCGGAAAATAGTGCTCAGATTCCGGTAACACCTCTTTTGCCCAGACACGAATTTTTTCTATGTTATCGCCTTTTTTAGCGGAGATAGGTAAAATATGTTTAAAGTTATAACGTTCACCCAAGGCTTGTAAATGCGGCAACAGTAACTCTTTGTCTTCAACGTTATCAATTTTGTTGACCGCTAAAATAACCGGGCATTTTAGGTACTGAAGCTTTTGCAGCACCATTTCATCATCTTCATTCCAATGCGTGCCTTCAACAACAAAAATCACCATCTCAACATCATTGATTGAACTTGATGCAGAACGGTTCATTAAGCGGTTAATCGCGCGCTTTTCTTCGATATGCAGACCGGGGGTGTCGACAAAAATAGTTTGATACTCGCCATCGGTATCAATGCCTAAGATACGGTGACGTGTGGTTTGCGCTTTACGCGAGGTAATACTTACTTTCTGGCCTAACAGAGCATTAATCAGCGTCGATTTGCCTACGTTAGGCCGCCCTACTATTGCCACTAACCCACATTTCTGAGTCATTATTTCGCTCCTAATAAAGCATCTAACATTTTATCTGCCGCTATTTGCTCTGCTTTACGGCGACTGGTGCCCTGCCCCCGTACCGAGTTTAATCCTTCGATTGAACAACTCATGGTAAAACGCTGATTATGCGCTTCACCTTTAATTTCAATCACTTCATAAACAGGTAGGGGCTGTTTACGGGACTGCAAATGCTCCTGTAAACGGGTTTTAGGATCTTTTTGGCTAATCCCAGGTTTAATCGACTTTAAGCGACTATCAAACCATTTTAAAATAAGTTTTTTAACGGTCTCAATATCCGAATCTAAAAAGGCAGCACCAATAATCGCTTCTACGCCGTCGGCGATAATTGAGTCTCGGCGAAAACCACCGCTTTTTAATTCACCGGGGCCCAAAATCAAACAATCACCGAGTTGGAATTCGCGGCCGATTTCAGCCAGCATTTTTCCACACACCAGGGTAGCACGCATGCGGCTTAAGTCACCTTCGTTGACTTTTGCGAAACGAGTATAGAGATCCGTTGAGATCGCATAACTTAAAATAGAATCCCCTAAGAATTCTAAACGTTCATTGTGGTTACCTAATGCACTGCGGTGCGTTAACGCCTGTTGCAGCAATGAAAAATCTGAAAAAGTATAACCAATACGTTTTTCTAAACGTTTTAATTCAGCATCTTTCATTATTTAATCCCACCGATTCGGTTAAAACGCACAGCGCTTGGTACCCAGGAAGGTAAAAGGCTAGTGCTATCGCGGTGAAACTCAAAACTAATCCAAATTGCAACGGCTTTACCCACTAAATTTTTCTCCGGCACAAAGCCCCAATAACGGCTGTCTTTACTGTTATCGCGGTTATCCCCCATAACAAAATACTGCCCTTTGGGAACAACCCACTCGTAAGCATAGGTTCCCTGCTGCTGAAAATAATGTACAGGTTGATCGCGGCGCATTGGGTTAATCAATAAGCGGTGTGCCACTTCCCCTAAAATTTCAGTGTAAACCTGCATTTTATTTTCTTCATCGGCGAAGGTTTGCTCACCGAGATACTTCATATCCAGGGCTTTGTATGAACCGCACGGTTCGCTTTTACAAGCAGGGATTAAGTATAGCTGTTTGTCTTTATAAACAAGGCGATCGCCGGGTAAGCCGACAACACGTTTGATAAAATCAACGCGGATATCTTCCGGGTATTTAAAAACGACAACGTCACCGCGCTTTACCTTGCCCATCGGAATCAGGGTGTTTTGCCATATCGGCTCTTTCACACCGTAGGAAAATTTTTCCACCAGAATAAAGTCACCGACTAACAGCGTCGGCATCATTGAACCCGATGGAATTTGGAAGGGCTCATAAATAAATGAACGCAATACGAAAACAGCGGCAATCACAGGGAAAAGTGAGCGGGCATTTTCAATAATCGGATTTTCAGGGTGGATAGATGCCAATGTTTTTTCATCAAGCCCGACGCCC
>DATCZZ010000166.1:0-6311 GCA_036525635.1 Psychromonas sp.
GGGACGACCGCCGTAAACGGGATCGCCAGCAAGTACATGACCAATATGCATCATATGCACACGAATTTGGTGCGTACGCCCGGTTTCAAGACGTAAACGCAAACGGGTATGCGCGCGATACTTCTCGGAGACACGATAATGTGTCACCGCATGCTTACCGCCGGTGGCATTTACAGCCATTTTGGTACGGTGAACTTTATCTCGTCCAATAGGCGCATCGACCATTCCACCTGCCGTAAAAGTGCCCATCGCAATAGCCTCGTATTCACGGGTTATTTGACGCGCTTGCAGGCTGGCGACTAAGTGCGTTTGTGCCGGCACGGTTTTGGCGATGACCATCAGTCCGGTGGTATCTTTATCCAGACGATGCACAATACCTGCTCGGGGTACTTCAACGATTTGCGGATAATGGTTTAATAGTGCATTAAGCACTGTGCCATCCGGGTTACCCGCGCCGGGATGGACGACTAAACCTGCCGGTTTGTTAATCACGATAATATCATCATCTTCAAAGACAATATCCAATTTAATATTTTGCGCTTTATAAACGACCTCATCTTCGAGTACGGCGTTTATTTCTACCTTTTGTCCTGTATATACTTTTTCTCGGGGACGATTGACCGCCTGACCATCAATTTTGACCATATCAGCCAATATCCATTCTTTAATCCGCGTTCGAGAGTAGTCAGGAAACAGTGACGCTACTGCCTGATCTAATCGAAACCCGAGTTGTTGGTCAGTAACTTCTGCGGTGAGGTTTAACGCTTGACTCATATATTGTTCTCTTTTTCTACACTATTGTTTAATGGCAAGTTGATTAATGTCGTTCTCCTCGGAGAAAAATATTGAATCAAAGGGCCATAAATAAGATTAATTTTGTTGTGGGCACTGTGATACTGTCACATTTTATCTTTTTTAACTTTTCTTTTACGGGTTGATAGAAGATACTGTGCTTTTTATCTGCATTGGCATTATAACACTTATGAAAAAGATCCTCAGACTAATAACGTCCTCTATTGTGATTGTTTTATTAAGCAGCGGCTGCTCCTCTAAAAAAGCAGAAAAACCCAAAGTGGATGATAAACCACCGGTGGTGCTTTATGAAGAAGCAAAACAGGCATTAGAATCTGCAAATTTTGAAAAAGCATCTGATATTTTAGAAGCTTTAGATACCCGCTACCCATTTGGCCCCCATTCAGATCAGGTGCAACTGGATCTTATTTATACCTATTACAAACGTCAGGAAACTGCATTGGCACTTGCCAGCATTGATCGTTTTCTGCGTCTCAATCCAACCCATCCGGATCTGGATTACGTTTATTATATGCGTGGTTTAACCTATATGGGGGCAGATCAGCAGTTTTTCCAAGACTTATTCGGCATTGATCGTTTCAATAGAGATCCCAATAATGCCATACAAGCCTTTAAAGACTTATCGCAAATTATCAAATACTATCCAAATAGTGAGTATGCTGCCGATGCACAGCAAAGAATCCTATTTCTCAAAGACCGTTTAGCACGTTATGAGATTGCGATTGCCCAGTGGTATATCCAACGCGACGCTTATATTGCCGCTATCAACCGCTGTAAAATAGTATTAAATAATTATCCTGATACCGCAGCAGTCGAACAGGCTCTGGAGATCATGATTGAAGGTTACGAGGCGCTGCATATTGAAGAGCCGAAACAAAATGCACTGGCGGTCTTAAAATTAAACTATCCGCAGAACCCCCGTTTTAACAGCCTTTAACGCGGCCATTGAATTCATAACCTCTAGGGCGGTAGAGAACAAAAAGGAGAACTTAGTTCTCCTTTTTGTTGCAGACCGGATATTATCAGGAGAGGCGATTAAAGCGCTTCCGTATCCTCTTCACCAGTACGGATTCGAATTACACGCTCAACGGGTGTAACAAAAATTTTACCGTCGCCAATTTTACCCGTTTGTGCTGTCCCCATAATGGCTTCAATGCAGCGTTCAACATCTTCTTTTTTAACCACCAACTCTATTTTTACTTTTGGTAAAAAATCAACCATGTATTCAGCGCCACGATAAAGCTCAGTATGCCCTTTTTGACGACCGAAACCTTTCACTTCAGAGACAGTCATACCCGTGATATCAATATCCGCAAGGGCTTCACGAACATCGTCCATTTTAAACGGTTTAATAATTGCTTCTATTTTTTTCATCGTGATCTCTTTATGTTGTTTTTAAATGAAAATACTTGCCACTACTTTAATACTAATTACAGTAAATATACAGATAGAAAATACAAAAAACGCTATGCTAGTAGTATTTTTCCAATACGCTCTGATACAAAAAGTAACATAATTTTATAAAAATTAATCGACCTGCTTAACACGCAGTTCAGCGGGCACTTCAAAAATAGTGTTTTCTTCCACACCGGGGTTTTCGGTCACTATGGTTCCGCCAAGTTTTTGCAGTTTATCTACCACCGCCTGCACCAGTACTTCAGGTGCAGAAGCCCCCGCAGTAACACCGACCACTTTTACGTTTTCAAACCATTCACATTTAATATCTTTTTCGTTATCAATCAGGTAAGCATTAACACCCACACAGCTGGCTTTTTCCTGCAGACGATTTGAATTAGAGGAGTTGGTCGAGCCTACCACTAACACAAGATCACTTTTTTGCGCGAGATCTTTAACTGCATCCTGGCGATTTTGTGTCGCATAACAGATATCGTCCTTGCGCGGCCCCTCAATGTCCGGAAACCTCTCGCGTAACGCCTTGATAATATTGGCCGTATCATCTACCGACAGGGTTGTTTGCGAGCTAAAACAGAGACTCTCCGGGTTTTTAACCTGTAAGGTTATGACATCTTGAGGCGATTCAACCAGATAAATTCCGCCCTGCGGATTATCATATTGGCCCATGGTACCAACCACTTCAGGATGGCCCTGATGACCAATCAAAATACATTCCTGACCGCGACGGCTGGCACGTGTCACTTCCATATGCACTTTAGTCACTAACGGGCAGGTGGCATCAAAGACTCTAAGCTCACGGCGTTTGGCTTCTTCCCGTACTGCTTGAGCAACACCATGCGCACTAAAGATAACAATATTGTTATCCGGCACTTCGTCCAACTCCTCGACAAACACCGCTCCACGGGCCTTCAAACCATCAACCACATACTGGTTATGGACGACTTCATGGCGCACATAAATAGGTGGCGTAAAGATATCTAATGCACGCTCTACAATTGAAATGGCACGATGAACGCCGGCACAAAAACCGCGCGGATTCGCTAAAATAATTTGCATAAATAACCTTTATTATCAGTAGTTCCTAACATGCCTCGCGGGGATTCAGATGCTACATTTTATTAACTTAAAAAGTCGATGTCAGGGGCTGCTATCAGCTGTCGGCCGGAAGCTTAAACATAGTTAGCTTAAAACCTCTAAGACATCAACTTCAAATGTGAGCGTTTGCCCGGCAAGCGGATGATTAAAATCAACCGTCACACTGTCTGCAACCACTTCACGAATAATGCCGGGAATCTCTTCACCATTTGCCTGGGTAAAACTGATAATGGTACCTATTTCGGCCGGCACATCCTGACTGAATTTACTTAATTCAAGGTGATGGATATTATCCGGATTAGGCAAACCAAAGGCAGACTCAGGCGCTAGGGTAAAAGTTTCTGACTGCCCTTTCCGCAGCCCAAGCAGGCATGCTTCAAAAGCCGGGGTTAAACTACCATCTCCCATCACGAACTTTGCCGGTTTATTATCAACTTTAGTGCTGTCAACGGCAGAGCCGTCTGCCAGACGAATTGAAAAATGCATTAATACTTCACTGTTTTCTGCGATACACTGATGCTTCATTTCAGTCATTTTTCTCTCCTTTTTTTTTCTTCAATTTGGGGCTCTTGTTTACCCAAAAGAGAGTCCAAGATCATTATTGCGGCGCCAATAAAGATAGCGATATCTGCAATATTAAAAGTGGGCCAGCGATAAAAACCTAAATCAAAATCCAAAAAATCAACCACATAACCGAAAATTAAACGATCTATGACGTTGCCAATGGCGCCAGATAAAATCAGCGCATAGGCACAGTTATGCCAGTACTGAGTCGACCCATTTTTCTTCAATAAATAAATTAAGTAACTTGAAATAACAAGCGCAATGGTCGTAAACAGATACTTTTGCCAGCCCCCCGCATCATCTAAAAAGCTAAAAGCTGCGCCGTAATTTCTTGCGTAGGTAAAACTGAAGAATGAAAGGATCTCATAAGATTCATGCAAATCTAATGCTTGTATTGTCCAATATTTGCTCGCCTGGTCAAGCAGTAACATTATTGCCGTGAGCCATAACCAGCGCAAACCTGACCTTTCTATTATCTCTGCCATTTTTTACAACCCTGAATAAAAAACGCCTTAAAGGATTAAGGCGTTTATACCCAAGCCACCTCAAGCAGTTTGGGTATACGTTAGAGAAGACTATTCGACTTACGCAAATTTGCGTACTTCGCCCTGGCCGTCAATATTGGTCACGCAGCGACCGCACAATTCAGGATGTTGTGCATTCTGGCCAACCTCCGCGCGGTGATGCCAGCAACGGTCACACTTCTCTGCCGCACTCTTAACAACAGTTACCGATAGACCTGCCACCTCTGTTTGCTGAGCAGATTGCGGTGCATCGGCTAACGGCTTAACAACTGCCTGTGAAGTAATGAGCACAAAACGTAACTCATCTTCCAAGGTCGCTAATAAACGGCTTACCTCATCGGAAGCATAAAGTGTTACCTCAGCCTCTAAACCTCCACCAATAATATTTTCTTTACGGGCGATTTCCAAGGCCTTATTAACTTCCGCACGGACTGAAATCAGCTGAGACCATGCCTCGTTGCTGAACACTTCATTCTCGGACAAACCAAACAAACCATCATACCAAACCGTTGTGAAGACAAATTCATCACGTTCGCCAGGCAGCCCCGCCCAAATCTCATCAGCAGTAAAGCTTAAGATAGGCGCCATCAGACGTACCAGTGCTTCTGCAATATGGAACAGTGCAGTTTGACAGCTACGGCGCGCATTGCTTTCAGCTTTTGCTGTGTACTGACGATCTTTAATAATATCCAGGTAGAAACTGCCTAACTCGATAGAGCAGAAATGCATCAGTTTTTGGTAAACCACATGCAGGCTGTAACTTTCGTAGGCTTCTATGATTTCATTTTGTAATGTTAATGTCTGCGCTACAATCCAGCGATCCAGTGCAACCATTTCGTGGCTCGGTACTAAATCTGTACTTGGATCAAAACCGTTTAAGTTAGCCAGTAGGAAACGTGATGTATTACGCAGACGACGGTAGCTGTCCGCACTGCGATTAAGGATTTCATCAGAAACTGTAATCTCACCGGTGTAGTCAGTCGAAGCCACCCATAAACGCAGAATATCTGCACCAAGGTTATTCATAACCGTTTGTGGGGACATCACATTGCCTAAAGACTTAGACATTTTTTTGCCGTTTCCATCCACCACAAAACCGTGGGTCAGCACCTCTTTGTAGGGCGCTTTATTATTAATAGCCATGCCGGTCATCAGCGACGACTGGAACCAGCCGCGATGTTGATCCGAACCTTCAAGGTACAAATCAGCCTCAGCCTGCTCGCCAGATGCTAAGGTGTACTCTTCACGCTGCGCGACAACCGAGGCATGCGTTGTACCTGAGTCGAACCACACGTCCAAGGTATCTGTGACTTTGCGGTATTCATCTGCTTCAAAACCTAAGAGACTTTCCGGCTCCAAATCCCACCAGGCCTGAATCCCTTCCTGCTCAATTTTACGGGCGATAAGCTCCATCATCTCAACGCTGTTGGGGTGCAACTCATCTGTTTCTTTGTGCACAAACAGGGTAATAGGCACGCCCCAGGTACGCTGACGAGAGATACACCAATCAGGACGGTTCTCGATCATTTTTTCGATACGTTGCTGGCCCCAACTTGGAATCCATTTAACACCTTTGATGCCGGCCAGTGCATTATCACGCAAACCTTTCTGGTCCATCGCAATAAACCATTGCGGTGTTGCACGGAAAATAATCGGTGTTTTATGTCGCCAGCAATGCGGGTAACTGTGCTTTAATTTAACCGAGCACAACAACGCATTTTTTTCAGCTAAAACTTCAAGCACACGATCATTGGCCTTAAAGACATGTAAACCGGCAAAAAATTCGGTGTCTTCACGGAAAACCCCGTTATCCGCAACAGGATTGGCAACCTCTAAATCATAACGTAAACCCACAGCATAATCGTCCTGACCATGACCGGGAGCGGTATGCACGCTGCC
>DATCZZ010000167.1:0-8704 GCA_036525635.1 Psychromonas sp.
TCGATAATATCGACAGGCACTAATGCCTCCAGCGCCAATGCCGCATTTTCACCAATAAGGCGTAATTGCCCCATATGGGAAACATCAAACAATCCAGCCGCCTGACGACAATGCAGATGTTCTTTACGTACGCCCAGTGCATATTGCACAGGCATATCATAACCGGCAAAAGGCACCATTTTAGCCCCCATTTCAATGTGCAGTGCGTGCAGCGGGGTAACAAGAAGTTCTTCTGACATGGGTTAATACTCCATATTGCGCAACATTTGCAGCTAATTAATTTGCTTGATAGACAGTTAACATGGAGGCGTGTTAAGTCACCCTCTTAGGGTTAAAGCACGTGAGTTGCGGATTTAGATCCCCCCCCTCTCCTCGCTATGCTTAAGTATCCAAACCGTCTCAAAATACAGAGATCAACAAGATCCTGATCACAGCCAAGCAACAAACTTTACTTTTGCAAACTTATGTCCGGGCAGAATGAAATAATCTACATAATAATAGCTGAAAAGCTGAGGTTTTTTCTATTAACCAGCTTAATCAAGCTGTTTGTTTTTGATTGAGCTAAAGTGTATGAAGCAAAATCGATTTGTATAAAATCCAAATTCGACTATTGTCATAATCTCATCACGAGGAATTAGCGGTAAATTTTTCACATAATCAATTAGCAAAGGATTTAACATGGAAAACACATTGAAGTTCACTGATACGCATGAGTGGGTACTGGATAACGGTGATGGTACTGTGACTGTTGGTATTTCAAATCAAGCGCAACAACTTTTAGGTGATGTGGTGTTCGTTGATCTGCCAGAAGTTGGCGATGAAACCGAAGCCGGTGAAACTTTTTCGTTAGTCGAATCGGTCAAAGCAGCTTCTGATCTCTATGCGCCTGTCACAGGTGAAATTATAGAAATTAACGAAGAGCTTGAAAACAGTCCTGAATTAATTAATGAGTCGCCCTATTCAGCGGGTTGGATTGTCAAAATTAAACTCGCTGACATGGGCGAACTGGATGACCTTATGTCTGGTGAAGAATACCTTGCAGCGAATGAAGAGTAACGAATGTTAAATCAGGCGGCTTCAGATGGATCCGCCTTAGTTTTTCTTCTAGCAAAAATAGTTAAATCAATAATGCTCGTTGCTTCAACCAGGTAGAAATTGTTCAGGGACAGCCCATGACAGATACGACTCTTCTTAATTTATTAAGTAACAAGGACGAATTTGCTACTCGCCACAATGGCCCGGACGCAGCGCAGCAGAGAATCATGTTAGATATTATCGGTGTGCAAAGTGTGGATCAGCTCATTGATCAAACCGTACCTGCAGCAATCCGTCTGCCCGGGAGAATGCAATTAGCCCCGGCACAAAGCGAAGCAGAGATGCTGACCGCGTTAAAGGCGATAGCGGAGAAAAACGTCGTTAACCGGAGCTTTATCGGTCAAGGTTATTATAATAACTTAACCCCGAATGTGGTATTACGTAATGTTTTAGAAAATCCAGGCTGGTACACGGCCTATACCCCCTATCAGCCGGAAATTTCCCAAGGCCGTTTAGAATCATTATTAAACTACCAGCAAATGATCATGGATTTAACGGCAATGGAAATAGCTAATGCGTCGTTATTAGATGAAGCCAGCGCAGCCGCTGAATCTATGATGTTGTGCAAACGTGCCGGTAAAAGCAAAAGTTTGGCCTTTTTCGTGGCTGATGAGATCCACCCGCAAACCATAGACGTAGTGCGTACCCGCGCTGAATATATTGGTTATGAGATTATTACAGGCGCAATTGAGGAACTTGATAACCACGATGTATTTGGCGCACTGCTGCAGTACCCTGGCACCACGGGTAATGTACAGGATCTTAGCAACGTTATTGACAAAGCGCACCGCAAAAACACCCTGGTGGCTGTTGCCTCTGATCTGTTAGCATTAACTCTGCTCAAAGCGCCGGGAGAAATGGGCGCAGATGTTGTGATTGGCAGTGCGCAGCGTTTTGGCGTAGCGATGGGATTTGGTGGTCCGCACGCCGGTTTTATGGCCACTAAAGATAAATTTAAACGTACTATGCCCGGTCGGGTTATCGGCGTTTCTAAGGACAGCAAAGGCAAGCAGGCATTACGTATGGCAATGCAGACCCGTGAGCAGCATATCCGCCGCGAAAAAGCGACGTCAAACATTTGTACCGCGCAGGCCCTGTTGGCCAACATGTCAGCCTTTTACGCGCTTTATCACGGCCCCAAAGGGCTGCGTAAAATAGGTCGTCGTGTACATCATTTAACGGCCATATTAGCCGCGGGTTTACGCAGTCAGGGGATCGTATTAGCCAACCAGCACTTTTTCGATACACTCACCTTAAACACTGATCAGCAGAGTAATGCGATTTACCACCGGGCGCTGGCCGGAGGGATGAATTTACGTAAATTCCCCACAGCGGACAATATCCCAGTGCAGCTGGGTATCAGCCTTGATGAAACAACCACGGTTAAAGATGTTGAAGATTTATTACTGGCCATTACCGGAAAAGCACTCCTGGCAGCAGATTTTACCGCGCAGGTAACAGCCGATGAATTTGCTGCTATCCCAACAGCATGCCGCCGTAGCAGTAGGTACTTAACGCATCCCGTCTTTAATCAGTACCACAGCGAAACGCAGATGATGCGTTATATGAAAAAACTGGAAAATAAAGATTACTCGCTGACCCACGGCATGATCCCGCTGGGAAGCTGTACCATGAAACTGAATGCCGCAGCGGAAATGCTGCCCATCACCTGGCCTGAATTTAGTCAAATGCACCCCTTCGCTCCCACTGAGCAAAGCTTCGGTTATCAGGCGCTGGCCGAAAAATTAACCGCGATGCTCTGTCAAATAACCGGTTACGATGGCTTTTCATTACAACCCAATTCCGGTGCGCAGGGCGAATATGCGGGTCTTATCGCCATTCAGCGTTACCACCAAAGCAACGCTGAAGCGCACCGTAATGTTTGTCTTATCCCAAGCTCGGCACACGGCACCAATCCGGCTTCTGCGGCAATGGTATCAATGAAAGTGGTGGTCGTTGGCTGCGATCCACAGGGTAATATCGATCACGCAGACCTAAAAGCCAAGATTGAAAAAAACTCCGACAACCTCTCCTGTATCATGATCACCTACCCTTCTACACACGGTGTTTATGAAGAAGCGATTCAGGAAGTATGCGACTGGGTGCATGCAGCCGGCGGTCAAGTCTACCTTGATGGTGCGAACATGAATGCACAGGTGGGGATCACCAGTCCGGGTTTCATCGGCGCGGATGTCTCGCACCTCAACCTGCATAAAACATTCTGTATTCCACATGGCGGCGGCGGCCCGGGAATGGGGCCAATTGGTGTCAAAAAACACCTTATCCCTTTCCTGCCGGGACATATTCAAATAACGGAAGCAGCGCATAGCAAACATTACGCGGTGTCTGCTGCGGAGTTAGGTTCGGCCTCTATTCTGCCTATCTCCTACGCCTATATTGCCATGATGGGAGAAAAAGGCCTTACCGAAGCCAGTAAACTGGCGATTTTAAATGCCAACTACGTGATGCAGCGTTTACGTCCGCATTACCCGATACTTTTCATCGGCAAACAGGGGCGCGTAGCGCACGAATGTATTATCGATATTCGCCCTATTGAAGCGGCCTCGGGTATTTCCGCTGAAGATGTGGCTAAACGCTTGATGGATTACGGCTTTCACGCCCCGACCATGTCCTTCCCTGTGGCCGGCACGTTGATGATTGAACCCACTGAATCGGAAGATCTCACTGAACTGGACCGTTTCTGTGATGCCATGATCGCCATCCGCCAGGAAATCTCCCGGGTGCAAAATGGCCAGTGGACGGCAACGGATAACCCGCTGGTTAATGCCCCGCATACACAGGCGGATCTGATGGCGGCAGAATGGGCACATGCATACAGTCGTGAACTGGCCTGCTTCCCTACAGCCCAGACAAAAGAGGCAAAATACTGGCCGGCAGTAAACCGTGTTGATAATGTCTTTGGCGACCGTCATTTAATCTGCTCATGTCCGAGCATTGCAAGTTATAATGATGAAGAGCTCATTTAATGACGGCTAATAAAGTTTGTGGCTTGCTAGGGCCTAAGTTATCAGAATTAAAAACTGCATTGAAAAAGCAAACTGTTGTGGCGTACTTAATTTAGCTGCTGCGTTAAAAAGCGCGTGGGCAGGACAAAGAAAGTAATCGCCTGCAACTGCCGAGCCTAAAGGCTCAATTCCGGAAACAGCTCGATATCTGCAGTGGTTAATACCCTCTAAAAATTCACAAGGTGAATCAGCAATGCTTCATGTTTTCAGGATCAGTTGTGCTAACTACAAATTACCCACCCTGTTAAACAGATAGTCAGTATGGCTAGCACGTGTTAGTCTGATCTCTCGATGAGTGCTCCTATGGAGCGCTCAGCACTGTGGACTGATACCTGGTTCATTAAATCAGGAGGTAAGTTCTATGAGTAACAAGCTCTGGAAAGCAAAATGGAAACGCAACGATATTGCGTTTCACCAGCTCACCATCAATCCACTACTGCAACAGTATTTACCAAATCTTGGATTAGCAGCCGGTGATCGCCTGCTGGTGCCGTTATGCGGAAAAAGTGTTGATATGGATTGGTTGTCAGAAAGCGGATTTCGCGTGTTTGGCATCGAGCTCAGCAAGATCGCTATTCAGGCCTATTTTGATGCTCTGCAGGTCAAACCGAAGCGTCAGCGTCAGGGACGCTTTATTCGCTGGTCGTATAAAAAGATTGAGATCTGGTGTGGTGATATCTTTGATTTGACTATGGCGGATATGCACGGGGTTAAAGCCTTTTACGACAGTGCATCATTAACCGCATTACCTGCCGACAGCCGGGAACATTATGTGCGTCATTTCTCGGAAAATTTACCGACTGACTGTCAGATACTACTGCTGACCGATGAAACACCAGATGAACAGCAATTTAATTCGGTGATGACCATAGACAGTGAAGTTAGCGCGCTCTATGCAGCAGATTACCAGATCCACTTACTGCACGGTAAAAAATGTATCAAGAAAGATCCCACCTACCCTGAAGAGCCGAAGAGGTCTATGGAAGAAAAGGTTTATCATATCAAAAGGCATCAGTTCTCGGGATAAATTTAGCCATCCCGATTGTTGCCTGGCTGTTACATATTATCTGGTTGCCAAGCGATCATACAGCTAACCAATCAACTCCCCTGCGCACCAGCCACTTTCTGAACTCTTCGATGGCAAACAGTGTGATCGGCGCAATCATAAACATCCCCCACATAGCAAGATCCAGAGGCGCGGTGGAGAAAATTCGGTGCAGCGCTGGCGTATAGATAATGGTAACGATAAACAGCAGCTCCACCACCAGCCCCAGCGTGATCCACGGATTAAGCTGGGTCAGATGCGGCCACGCACTTTGCCGGCTACTGCGGCAGGCCATCACATTGCCCATCTGCGAGAAGATAATGGTGGCAAGAAAGGCGCCTGCGGCCTGACCGTACAGCGGCGCACTGCTTGCCAGCGGCTGCCCCCACTGCCAGCCGCCATGGTAGAGCACCAGAAAGAACAGCAGAAATGAAAATGCAGCCTCGACTGGCCCGATGATGGCATAACTACGCACAAAGGTACGAATGCTGACCAGGCGCTCATCACGGCGCCTTGGTGGCCGTAACATAGTATCTGCCTCGGGCGGTTCGTTACCCAGACCGATTGCGGGCAGAATGTCGGTAATAAGATCGATAGCCAGGATCTGCACCACTGTAATTGGTAAGGGGATAGGAAACAGCACATAGGCAATAAAAGGGAGAATCTCCGGAATATTACTGGTAAGGATGTAGGTAATGAACTTCTTGATATTGTCGTAAATCGCCCGCCCCTCTTCGATCGCTTTAACGATCGTCGCGAAGTTATCGTCAAGCAGGATGATATCCGAAGCCTCCTTGGCGACATCGGTGCCGCGTTTGCCCATGGCAATACCGATATCGGCACGCTTCAGCGCGGGCGCATCATTGACCCCGTCACCGGTAACCGCCACCACCTCATCCATCTCCTTGAGAGCATTAACGATAGATAGCTTCTGCTCAGGGGCAATGCGTGCAAACACCACCTCGCCGCCGCGCAGCTCCTCAATCAGCTCCTCCATATCCAGCGCCTTGAGCTGCTCACCGTCAATAATTTTCGGCGTGGTAACAATACCAAGTTTGCGGGCGATGTAGCTCACCGTCTCTCCCTTGTCGCCGCTGATAACGACAATACGGATCCCTGCACTCTTGCAGGCTGCTACGGCTGCCGGCACCTCACGGCGGGGCGGGTCAACCATCGCCACCAGCCCGACAAAAACCAGCTCCTGCGCCTCGCTGTCAGCCTGCTCAGCCACACGGTAGGCCAGTGCTAATACCCGTAACCCCTGATTCGCATAGTAATTTGCCTGCTCCTCAAGATGCTGCCGATCCTGCTCCTGCATCGCGCGCACCTGCCCATCGCAGAGCATCTGTGAGCAGCGCGCAAAGATCACATCAGGCGCCCCTTTAGCTGTCAGATAAAAGCTACCATCACGGGCTTGATGGGTGCTGGACATATATTTGCTGAGCGCATCGAACGGACGACTTTGCTCCATTTTAAAACGCTCACGAATTGCCTCGAAACCGCCATGCCTGTCGGCAAACAGCGCCATCGCTATCTCCGTAGGATCGCCGTGAAAGCGCTCACTACCCCGATGGTCTTTAAGCGTGATCACATCATTGCAGAGCGCCATGATCTCAAAGGCAGTGCATGCAGCAGAATTATTGTGCAGTTCATTTTGCTGGTTTACATTGATCTCCTGCATATTGAGATAGAGCTTCTCCACATGCAGCTTGTTACGTGTCAGGGTGCCGGTTTTGTCGGTGCAGATCACCGTAGTGCCACCGAGGGTCTCTACCGAAAGAATATGCTTGATGACCGCATTGTGTCTGCCCATCCGCACCGAAGCCTGAGTCAGTGCCAGAGTGACGGTAGGCAGTAACCCTTCAGGCACATTAGCCACAATAATGCCGATCGCAAAGATCAGATTAGTCCAGAAAAGATTACCAATGGCAAAGCCGATAATAAAAAAAACCAGCCCGATCCCCAATGCCAGCCAGGTGATCTTGCGCACAAAGTCCTGTAGCTCGAGTTGCATAGGCGTAAGATTACTTGTTACCGACTGCGATAATTCCGAAATGCTGCCAAGGCCGGTGGCTCGACCGGTACGTGTCACCAGCATCTGTGCACTGCCCTTCAATACTGTGGCACCGGAGCGGGCAAGATTCCTCTCCTCAACCTCAGCTTGCAGTGCAGTCTTGAGCAGCGGCTCCGATTCACCGGTGAGAATAGACTCATCCACCAATAACTCCGAGGCACTGATTATGATGCCATCGGCTGAAATCTTATCGCCCTCCTGCAAAAACAGAATATCACCGGGCACCACCTCTTTGGCGTCCAGCAGAACCTTCTCGCCATCACGCAGCAATGCAACCTCTTTGGGAATGTAATCAAGAAAGGAGAGCATTAACTGCTCTACCTTGTAGTTCTGGAAAAAAGAGACCAGCGCATTAAGCAGCACAACCAGCAGCAGTGCAAACCCGATCAGCTCATAGCCCTGATCCGGGCTGATAGACTGGGCAAAGAAGGAGAGCAGAGCGGCAGCCATCAACAACAGAGGGAATAGCGCAGTTAATTCTGCCAGTAGCATCAGCCAGGGTGATTTGCGTCTATGGAACTCAATCTGGTTTTTACCAAAACGCTGTAACCGTTGTCCGGCCTCTTCAGCGGAGAGACCGCTCTGAGTGGTAAAATAGGAACGGAACAGTTCCGCCCGGCTCTGACCAAGCACCTTGTGATTGATGATAGAGTGCGAAATGCTGTTTTCCATAATTTCAGCGTAGTACCAGATAGGGTACAAGGACAGGAAGAAATGAAAAAAAGGAAGGTTGCTTAGCGCCGCAATATAGCAAACTGATTATTATGCTGATAGCGCTTTTTGCGCACTTGCGCCTCTTCTAAAAAAAATGCTCAGTTGACCTTAATCGCTATACCATTGCGCATACTCTTATGTTCTATTTTTGGGATTCGGCTAAAGATACATCGCCACCATTTTTCGCCAGTAATATCCCTGGTGAGCTCGCTCATCCCATTGATGTAGCTGATGAACGACACCCTTTTCGTTTAATATCTCACTTAAATGAATATTATTTTCAAAAAAAGGATCCTCTCTGCCTATTACCATTACAATATCGGTCTCGCGCAGATGAGAAAGTTTTTCATCACAGTGCAGATTCGGCAGGAAGTGCGTAGGGGTATTGAAGTAAACGTCTTCGTTATAAAAACCATCAAGCAGATTAGAAAAACTTTCAACCTGTAAGGTTAAATCATAGCGACCGCTAAACGCACAAAGTTTTTGAAAAAGATGCGGATGTCTGAAAACGATATTCGCCGCATGGAACGCCCCAAGGCTGCAGCCGTGGCTAATAGTACAGGGATGTTGGTTACGTTGATTCATAAAGGGTAACACCTCGCGCAGTATATACTCTTCATAGCTAAGATGGCGCTGTATTCGTCCGGACGGGTGTGCCCAAAAACAGTAGTAACTTTCTTCGTCAACGCTATCTACACAGAATAATTGCAGTTCTCCATTATTAATTTTATCTCGGAGGTTATCGATCAT
>DATCZZ010000168.1:0-3946 GCA_036525635.1 Psychromonas sp.
ATTTGTGAGCGGGTTTTGCCAATGCCAAAAATTGCAGTCAATGCAATGACGGCATGCTTGTGATCAGGAACGTTAATGCCAGCGATACGGGCCACTATGCACTCCTTAAAAGTTAATGAATCATTTGCGAAAAGCCCGGTAGGATACTCGGCAAATGAAAAAAAAGAAAATATAGTTAAGCTGTTAGTGCAGCTTCAACTATTGGAATCCAAAATCGATCTTAGCCTTGACGTTGTTTATGTTTTGGCTCTACGCAGATAACACGCACCACACCGTGGCGCTTGATAACTTTACAGTTACGACAGATTTTTTTAACGGATGCACGAACTTTCATTGCAACACTCCGAAATTAATATGTTTATGATTTAATTAAGCCACAAACACAGAATTAAATTTATTTAGATAGCCATAACCCTAATTTACTAGCCCATTTTGTATTAAACAAAAAAGTGTAACTAGTGATCATGGCGCAATAATATAGCAAATATTAAATATTTATACGAGTAATAATTGCTGCAAGATGATGAATATAAGTTAGATTCATTGAAATTAGTCGTAACCGGCTAATTATCTCTTGCATAATCAGCTCATTACCTGCCTGTTATGCAGTAAACCTTTAAAAAATGGTAGTGGCATTTAAGCTTATCCTGGCGCTATAATGACATTTTAAGCCATCATTTATTGTAACCAGCAAGATTGCGCAGATATTTATGCGACTGGTAGTATGCACGTTGGAATTATTTATTTAGCGGTTCGTCACGTAAAAATTTAATTTCATCAAACCCCATTCTAGCAAATTCAGTTTGGCGAAAATTTTTCACGATGCCTTGACCGCGGCAACTCATTTCCAGCTGTTTTTCCATCGCCAGAAAGTTTTTCAAATCGATGCCTTCGGCATCTGCAACTGCTTCATAGATGTCATGGAACTGATTATAGGAAAATAGTATGGTTTTGCGCTTACCTTTAAAAACATATGTTACCTGTCTAGCCATTTTTTAACCTTAATACAATTATTTTATGTTCGAGTTGTTGCTATTTATCAGCTAAACACTCAAGCAACCAGGTGGATATATCGGCAATTTGTTCAGCACAAACACCGTGTTCCATTGTATAACTTTTATAACTGGGGTGAAATCCCATTTCGCTGAGAGTTTGTAATGCTTGTTGCCCGAGAACAGAGCTGACAACAGGATCTAAGTTACCATGCATGATCTTTATATTGATGGCGCTGTTTGCATGGTTAATTTGAATACTGTCTTTGGTCGCAAAATAAGTGGACATCGCTAACAATCCTGCCAGCGGTTTGGGATAGGTCAGCGCCGCTTGATAAGCAACTGCACCTCCTTGAGAAAAGCCGGCAATGATAATCCGGTTGGCAGGGATGCCGCGCGCTATCTCGCGATCGATCAATGCTTGAATCATTGCTGCAGAAGCATTCAAATGGATTAAATCAACCTTGCGTTCAATGCTCATATCCAAAATATCGTACCAGGCAGGCATTATTAATCCGCCATTAACTGTTACCGGAATGGAGGGGGAATGCGGGAACAGAAAACGAACTGCGCTGTTTTCCGGTAAGCCTAACTGCGGCACAATTGCTGCAAAATCATGCCCGTCAGCACCTAAACCATGTAACCAGATAACAGCTGCATCAGGCTTTTGTCGGGGATTAACTTCGACACAAGGTAAATAATTCATTGCTTTTACTCTGCTAAATAAATCGTTGATTAATATTACTTGGGATAATAGCAGAAATAATATATTTACCTTAACCGATATGCCGGGAATGAATTTTATTCTGTGGTGAAGACATTGTTAGCACTATCCATTACATTATAACTATTCTAAAAGACTAATGGGTCTATTAGCGCGTTTTGCTCCTTGTTGAGCGGTATACACCTCTCTTTGCGAGCAAAACGCAGAATAAAATACCCATACGAACATTATTTGATAAAGTAAGGGAAACACGCAAATGAATAAAATACTGCTGATCGTGCTCGCAATATTACTTCCTCCGGTGGCTGTCTTTCTAAAATCCGGTTTGGGTAAAGATTTTTTTATCAATATTATTTTATGTTTATTATTTATCCTGCCTGCGGTTGTGCATGCGGTGTGGATTGTTACAAAATAATCGAAATAAAAAGTCCAATTGATCTTTTAATTTAATTCAACCCTGAGGTTGTATGCTGCATATTTCAAACCTTTATTACCAGTTTAACAATAAACAATTAAACAATAATCTCACCTTAACTATCGAACAGTTAAGCTTAGCAAAAGGTGAGTCGCTTTTAGTGGTTGGTGATAATGCCAGTGGGAAATCCTTACTAGCACAGATTTTGCTGGGCAGCATAGAGGGTTATCAGGGGACAGTTAGGTTAACTGAAAAATACAGCAGTTTAAGTTTTGAACTGGAAGCGGTAACGCTCGAATATGATCGCCTTCATGATGATAGTGAGTATGTGGAGGGCGGAGTAGATTGGGGGCGCAGCGCTCGTCAAGTGATTTGCCAGGATGAGTCGGATAATAGTGCAGTAACTGACGATTTTGAGCAAATAGTGACCCTGCTGGCTATTAAAAATCTACTTGATAAACCCTTTAAAATATTATCTACAGGGGAAACGCGCAAAGTGCTGATGGCGAGGGCTTTGCTGTCTAAACCGCAACTGTTAATTTTGGATGAGCCCTATGCGGGCTTAGATATCACTTCGCAGGCGCACTTAACCCAGATTTTAAATAGGCTTATTACAGATGGTCTAAGTATTTTATTATTTGATTTTTACCACAGCAGTTTACCAGCTGAAATTAAAAACTTAGTTTATCTGCAAGAAGGACAACTAAAGCTTGCCGGTAACAGAGAGGAAATAGTTCATTCACCGCAATGGAAAAAATTGACGCAATCCCATTACACTTTACCTCACCATTTACCTGATTGTATGTGCTATGAGCATATCGATAAAGATCTGCCGCTGGTTGCTCTGACCAATGTGTCGGTCTGTTTTGCAGAAAATAAAATATTCACAGATCTTAACTGGCAGTTTAAGCAAGGTGAGCATTGGCAGATTCTGGGGCCTAACGGTTCGGGTAAATCCACCTTGCTGGCAATGATTTCCGGCGACAGCAGCAAAGCCTACGGACAAGATATATCCCTGTTCGGGGTTAAACGCGGCAGTGGGGAATCTATCTGGGATATAAAGCGCCATTATGGGGTGGTCGGTGCGCAACTGCATCGCGATTACCGCGTGCCTACTAACTTGCTGCAAACTGTTATCTCCGGTTTTTTTGACACTATAGGCTTATATGATTCCCCTAAATTGAGTCAAATAGAGATTGCGCGTCAATGGCTGGTATTATTAGGGCTTGCAGATAAAGAGAAGTGCCCCTTCAGTGCATTATCCTATGGCGAACAGCGTTTAACCTTAATTGCCAGGGCAGTGGTGAAATTACCGCTGATCCTGATACTGGATGAACCTTGCCAGGGTTTAGATAATCATAACCGCGCCAAAGTACTCGCACTTATTGATTATATTGCAGCGCACAGTGCTACCCATATTCTTTTTGTAAGCCATGACCCCAGGGATAAACTTGACTGCTTAACCAATCAACTGCAATTTTTGCATCAGGATGATGCTTATACGGCCAGGGCAAAACGGCTATAAGGAACAGATATTATGACCAATATATTTGAAAATATCCCCAAAGAATTACCCGCAGAGCTGTTTGAAAATATCGTCCAGAATAATAGGGTTCAAATTGAGAGAATAGTTTCTAAAGGACAAAGCTCTCCGGCCTCGGGTTGGTATGAACAGCCCCGTAATGAATGGGTCATTGTCTTAAAAGGGCAGGCAATTATATTATTTTCTGATCAAAAAAAGGTGCATTTAAAAGAGGGGGATTATATCGCAATACCGGCTTTTCAAAAACATAAAGTCAGTTGGACAGATCCGCA
>DATCZZ010000169.1:0-4721 GCA_036525635.1 Psychromonas sp.
AGCGAACAGGGGAGCATATTCGACGCTGCTAGCGTAAACTCGGTATTTCAATAATAACAATCTTTATATCATTAAAATATATTTATAAACAACAAGTTAATGGTTTTTTGTGTTGCTGTTATGACATTTTATGGGGGAGAGGTGAATAGACATGATAGCGGCGTGCGCTTCCAGTGGGGAAAAAAGGCTCGATCTAATAGCATAATAGGTAAATATCTAATTAATCTTGCTGGTTACAGTCAAGGATAACTGCGTTTTTCAATCCCAATAGCCTCTTATTGCTCAATCAAACAGCGTAATGTTTCTCTTTTTAATTAAGCAGAATGCTATTAAAGGGTAATAGGAGACTAAAAATTTTTCCCGTGCACTGCGCTTAATGCTTTGGCTGGCTTTCATTCATGCTATATTTGTCTAATTTGCCAGACGTCAAATAATTGATTGGATTTTCTATGAAGCATCAACAAGCAGTTTATTTACAGGAGATGGGCATCACCCGTTGGCAACTCCGTAAGCCTGAGTTATTTCCCCGCCAGATCAATGCAGGAGATATTGATTTGAGTCATTATTCACTATTGCTGATTGCTTCTGAAGCTGACTTTGCTCATCCTCTTCTGGTTAACATCTTAAAAGCCTTGCACTTTAAATTAAGTGATGTCTATTGCTGTTCAATGGCCCAATTTGAAAATCAGCAGGGGCCTTTACCTGCGTTTATCTGGTCAACAATGGGAAAGATTGAGCACCCTTATGGGCATAAGTTATTAACATCTCCTGTGATTGCCAAGCTGGCGAATGATGCGCAGGCAAAAAAAGCATTATGGAAACAGTTTTGTGCGCTTAATCAGTGAGTATCAATAACGAGTTATGATAAAACCCGCAGCAATAAGAAAAAACTCGAAATGGAAACCAGCATGCCTGTGCAGTTAATTGATAAAGAAAAATTACAAATAGTGCCGATGGGGCTCGCTGATATAGCGAGCGTTTACGAACTGGAATTACGCTGTCACAGTCACCCCTGGTCAGAAAAATTGTTTTTGAGTAACTTTGGAAAACGTTATTTCAGTCATCTGTTGTTAACTGACAATCAAGTGGTTGGTTATTTTGTTGCCAGCTCAGTTGCCGGCGAGGTGACCTTAATGAACGTTGCGATTGCACCTGAAGTGCAGGGGCAGGGGTTAGGGGCGTTGTTATTAACATTTTTACAGGATTATTCACGTGCCAATAATGAGGAGCAGATCTGGTTGGAGGTGCGCGCCTCCAATATTAATGCGTTGAAGCTTTATCGGAAATTGGGCTTTGTTGAGGTGGATATGCGTAAAGATTATTATCCGGGTAAAAATGGCCGGGAAGACGCTGTTATTATGTGCTGTTACCTATGATACCATTGCGCATAACCATCTGAGCAACCTTGCTGGTTAAAATCAATGATAATGTTGTTGTTTTCAACGCCAATAGCTAGCCTGGTTATTGGTCAATCAAACGCCTATTCTCATTCATTTTTCCTACGCATTTTTTGACCATTTACTTAAGCGCAATGGTATAAATTCATTCACTTTGAAGAACGAGAAATAGATTATGATTTCAAAAAATCAGTTAAAACTTATTCACGCACTTGAGCAGAAAAAACAGCGGAAAAAACATGGTTTGTTTTTAGTTCAGGGTGAAAAAAATGTGGGTGAATTATTTAACTCTGGTTTTACTGTCCAACAACTTTTTGCGACTAGTCATTATATTAATAAAAACAATAAGGCTCTGGCAGAGCAAGGGCTCGTGGGTATTACGGTTGAAGCAACGGAAGATGAATTAAAAAAAGCAGGTACTTTATTATCCAACAATAGTGTGCTCGCCGTGGTTGAATGTCAGACAATGCCTGTGCCACAAATTCAAACTAATGAACTGATATTGCTATTGGATCAGGTGGGTGACCCTGGCAACCTGGGGACTATTATCCGGGTTGCGGACTGGTATGGTATTAAACATATAATCTGCAGTGAGGACTGTGCTGATTTTTATAATCCCAAAGTGATTGCGGCCAGCATGGGATCATTTGCCCGTGTGCAAGTGAGCCATACGAATTTATCTGAGTATTTAAGTAAACAGTCCGCAGCAATTTACGGAGCTTTCTTGGAAGGGGAAAATATTCATAAAGCAGCTTTAAACGACACCGCCTTTATTGTCATGGGCAGTGAATCCCATGGTATTTCTCCTGAGGTTGCTAAATTTATTAATCACAAAATTACCATTCCTAGTTTTGGTGAGGCTGAGTCATTAAATGTGGCGATGGCAACTGGGATTATTTTAGATAATTTTAAACGTTGATTATTAACGGAAAAATGATATTCCGCTATGCAATTCAGAGAGGCTGAGTCATTAAATGCGGCGATGGCAACTGGGATTATTTTAGATAATTTTAAACGTTGATTATTAGCGGAAAAATGATATTTCGCTATACAATTCAGTGAGGCTGAGTCAATAAATGCGGCGATGGACAATTATTTCAGATAATCGTTAATTCCCCTCTACATTTTTTACATAAATATTTGGCGCCTTTTAAAATCTTATTATGGCGTCTTATTGTGAGCTGGTGGCGAGTACAACTACATTGATAGGCAAACTGCTTGCCAATAACATCTTTAATATCCAATGAATGGGTGGTCTGCGCAGGGCAGTTGAATACCCTTTGCATCACATATTGCCACTCTTTTCCATGCGGGCGAACTTTCCCATACAGCTGATAAACTATCAAATGTGCGACTTCATGAGCAACAACCTGCTCTGTAAAGGGCTCTCTGTTTTGTACAAACAGGATCGGATTGAATCTGATTAGATTGCGCTGCAGATGCGCCGTTCCTGCGCTTTTGCCGCGTTGGTTAAACAGGTAGGAGGGACGCTTAAAAGGGCGATCAAAAAAGCACTCCGCTAAAATGAAACAGTCTTCACCTTTAAGCTGGAGTGCTTTTTTATCGATCTCGTTAAGCATGGCTTCTGGTTAAAACGCGGCCGCTTTTAGATCTTCAACTTTATCCAAGGCTTCCCATGGGAATTCTTCACGACCAAAGTGCCCATAAGCAGCCGTTTTTTGATAAATTGGCTTAATCAGATCCAGCATTTCGATAAGTCCATACGGACGCAGGTCAAAATGCTCACGCACTAGTTTGATAATTAAATCTTTTTGTACTTTTTCTGTGCCGAAGGTTTCCACGCTGATTGATGTAGGCTCAGCCACACCAATAGCATAGGAAACTTGGATCTCACAACGATCGGCAAGACCGGCTGCCACGATATTTTTTGCAACGTAACGCGCTGCGTACGCCGCACTGCGGTCAACTTTTGATGGATCTTTACCAGAGAAAGCACCACCACCATGACGAGCCATACCGCCGTAGGTATCAACGATAATTTTACGACCGGTCAGACCACAATCGCCCATTGGCCCGCCGATAACAAAACGGCCTGTCGGATTGATATAGTATTTAGTGCGGTCTGTCAGTAACTCTGCCGGTAATACAGGTTTGATAATCTCTTCCATCACCGCTTCAACAAGATCATCTTGATGGATCTCTTCAGAGTGCTGTGTGGATAATACCACGGCATCGATGCCGACAATTTTTCCCTGATCATAAGCAAAGGTAACCTGGCTTTTGGCATCGGGACGTAACCAAGGTAATATTTTATGTTTACGCACCTTAGCCTGACGTTTTACTAGCAGGTGTGCATAGGTAATTGGAGCCGGCATATACACGTCGGTTTCATTGGTTGCATAACCAAACATTAACCCCTGATCGCCTGCACCTTGTTCGCGTGGATCGCCACGGTCAACACCCTGGTTAATATCGGGTGATTGTTTACCGACAACATTCAACACGGCACATGAGTCAGCATCAAAGCCCATTTCTGAGCTGGTGTAACCTATGTTACGGACCGTGTCTCGGGTGATCTCTTCGATATCAACCCAGGCATCGGTGCTGATTTCGCCACCGACCATCACCATGCCGGTTTTTACGTAAGTCTCACAAGCAACACGCGCTTTTTTATCTTGTTTTAAAATTGCATCAAGTACCGCATCAGAAATTTGATCGGCGATTTTATCTGGATGACCTTCAGATACTGATTCTGAAGTAAATAAGTCACGTGACATGTGAACTCCTAGCTAGTTACAGGGTGATAATTTTGGATGTTTTTACATCTAGACGTCCATAATACATTTTTTTGTGATGGAAAACACCTTAATTATTTAAATAGCCGTTATTAATAGTCCCTTGGCAAAAGAAAGATTATTTTTTATAAAAAAAGTAAAAAACTTGATATACTTTTACATTTTATTTTTGTTGCTTCATTTTCCCAGTTGAGTTGTATTGAATTATGCCATTTTTGCTTCGTTTAAAGGCGCGTTTTCTAGCGTTTATTGCATTTGTAAATAACCTTCCCCGAAAACATTTTTTCGCATTGATTCTATTATTTCTATTTTTGCTGGTAATTTCATTTATTCCCATGCAACCGAAAACACAAAAAACAATTCAGCGCTCATTAGAATTACCTAAACGAGTAATTACCACAGGTGAGCGAGCATCGGCTGAGCCTTTAACTGCAGTAAAAGAGGAATATGCCAAGGTATTTCCTGATTTATCCGGAAATCGACAAGTCGAATTTGAAATTAAAGCCGGCGATACCCTAAGCGACATTTTTCAAAAGCAGAGCCTGTCACCTGCCGCATTACAAATTTT
>DATCZZ010000170.1:0-3300 GCA_036525635.1 Psychromonas sp.
ACCATCGCCAGCTGTGATTACGGCAAACCTTTTACCGCCGCGGTGAATAAAGATAATTTTTACGGGGTGCAGTTTCACCCTGAACGTTCTGGTAAAGCCGGCGCGCAACTGATTAAAAACTTCCTGGAGCTTTAATATGATTATCCCCGCATTAGATCTTATCGATGGGAAAATAGTACGTTTATATCAAGGTGATTACGCACAAAAAACCGTGTACGGTGATGATCCGCAAAGCCAGTTTACTGTTTACAATCAGCAGGGTGCAGAATGGTTACACCTGGTTGATTTAGATGGTGCAAAAGATGTAAGCAAACGCCAGCTGAGTGTCATTGCCAGCCTGATTGCCAATACACCGGCCAAAATCCAAATCGGCGGTGGCGTGCGTACCGAGCAGGATGTTAAAGATCTGCTGGACGCGGGTGCAGAGCGGGTTGTTATCGGCTCAACGGCAGTAAAAGAGCCGGCAATGGTTGCCGGCTGGATGGAAAAGTATGGCGCTGAGCATATCGTATTGGCACTTGATATCAATATCGATGCTGCTGGCAATAAAATTGTTGCAGTTTCAGGATGGCAGGAAGACAGTGGTCAAACCATTGAATCGTTACTGGAAATTTACCTGGCAGTCGGCCTGAAACATGTCCTTTGTACGGATATTTCTAAAGATGGCACCTTAACGGGTTCAAATGTTGATCTGTATAAAGAGATGGCAGCAGCCTACCCGCAGGTTGCGTGGCAGGCATCAGGCGGTATCGGCTGTTTAGATGATATCGCAGCCGTTGCCCGCTCCGGCGCGTCGGGTATGATTGTCGGCCGAGCCCTGTTGGAAGGTAAATTCACCGTTAAGGAGGCGATAGCATGCTGGCAAAACGCATAATCCCTTGTCTTGATGTCAAGGACGGTCAGGTCGTCAAAGGTGTGCAGTTCCGCAACCATGAAATTATCGGCGATATCGTCCCTTTAGCGAAGCGTTACGCAGAAGAAGGCGCTGACGAACTGGTTTTCTACGATATCACCGCCAGCTCAGATGCACGCGTTGTTGATAAAAGCTGGGTGAGCCGTGTGGCTGAAGTGATAGATATTCCCTTCTGCGTTGCCGGCGGCATTAAAACTGAAGAAGATGCGCAGCGCATTTTAGAGTTTGGCGCAGATAAAGTGTCCATTAACAGTCCTGCACTTGCCGATCCGAGTTTAATCAACCGGCTTTCTGAAAAGTTTGGTGTGCAGTGTATCGTTATCGGTATCGACAGTTACTATGATGCAGAAACAGGCCAGCATCAGGTAAAACAGTTTACCGGCAGCGAGCATGCAACAGTCACAACGAAATGGAATACCTTTGACTGGATCAAAGAAGTGCAGTCTCGCGGTGCCGGTGAAATCGTATTAAATGTGATGAACCAGGATGGTGTGCGTGGCGGATATGATATAGAGCAGCTCAAGCAGGCCCGCGCAGTTTGCCATGTGCCATTAATTGCATCTGGTGGTGCAGGTGAAATGCAGCATTTTGCGGATGTATTTAACGAAGCGGACGTTGATGGTGCGCTGGCGGCAAGCGTATTCCACAAGCAGATTATAAATATAGGTGAGTTAAAAGCCTTCCTTAAGACACAACAGGTAGAGATTCGAATATGAGCAAAGCATTAATGAATGAAGCACAACTTAACGCACTGGATTGGGCAAAAGTTGATAACCTGATGCCTGTCATTGTACAGAACCGCACTTCCGGCAAAGTGTTGATGCTCGGTTATGTCAATCAGGAATCTTTAGCTGCGACCATCGAAAGTGGCAAGATGACATTTTTTAGCCGTACCAAACAGCGTTTATGGTGTAAGGGTGAAGAGTCAGGTAACTTCTTAAACGTACTTGAAATCAGTACTGACTGCGATAATGATACGCTGCTCGCAATTGTTGAGCCTGTAGGCCCTACTTGCCATCTTGGCACGGAAAGTTGTTTTAAAGGCGATTTGCAACCGGCATTAACCTTTATTGCGGATTTAGAGAAAGTGATCGCCGGCCGTAAAGGCGCAGATCCGCAAAGCAGTTATACCGCAAGCTTGTACGCCCGCGGAACAAAACGCATCGCCCAAAAGGTAGGGGAAGAAGGTGTTGAAGTTGCGCTTGCTGCAATGGCTAAGGATATGGATGAATTGGTCTGTGAAAGTGCGGATCTGTTATATCACCTGACGGTTTTATTGCAGAATGAAGGTTTACAGCTTGCAGATATTGCCGCCAAATTACAAGAACGTCACAGTAATTAACCCTGCTTTAAAAGGTTAATGATAAGATTTTCATTAACCTTTTGATTATCCGGTCAAGATTCCATCAATAATATATATACTTCAGCAAAACAAACAATTAACATCATTGCAGCGTTAATTTTTTCTTCCTGCTTATGCAAAAAAATTAATAGGCTCTTCCTGGGGCCGCAAATTAGAGTCTCATTTTAAGATCAACAGCGACTTAGCCAAGGTTATCGTTTTTATTGAATGGAGATCAATATGGATAATTTCACATTTTTTAATAATACGCGCATTCATTTTGGTGAAGGCCAGATTAGCGCAGTGACATCTGAGATAGCAAAAGAGAAAAAAGTATTGCTGCTCTATGGCGGCGGCTCTATTAAAAAAAATGGTGTTTATGATCAAGTCAAGATTGCTTTAAAAGATCATCACTGGGAGGAGTTTTCAGGGATTGAGCCAAATCCTAAATATGATACCTTGCTTAAAGCCGTTGCAAAAATAAAAGCGGAAGGTTTTGATTATCTGCTTGCAGTGGGCGGAGGATCTGTGGTTGATGGCAGCAAGTTTATTGCTGCCGCCTGTCACTTTGAGGGAGCAGATCCTTGGGATATTTTAGCGAAGAAAGCAGCAGTTAATAGCGCCATGCCTATTGGCTGTATATTAACCCTGCCTGCGACAGGATCTGAAAGTAACGGCAATTCAGTTGTTACCCGAGGACATGATAAACTTTCGTTTAGCTCACCACTGGTTCGCCCCGCTTTCGCTATTTTAGATCCGACAACCACCTTAAGTTTATCACCCCGTCAAAGTTCTAATGGTGTTGTCGATGCCTTTGTGCACGTCATGGAGCAGTACCTCACCTACCCGGTGAATGCTAAAGTGCAGGATCGTTTTGCCGAGGCGCTATTATTAATTCTGATTGAAGAAGGGCCCAAAGTTTTAAAAACACCTGACGATTTAGCGGTCAGAGCCAATATCATGTGGACAGCTACCCAAGCATTAAATGGTTTAATTGGTGTGGGTGTACCTCAAGATTGGACATCGCATATGATTGGCCATGAAC
>DATCZZ010000171.1:0-3150 GCA_036525635.1 Psychromonas sp.
CGCTTTGAGGTTTATTTTCAAGGCATTGAACTGGCTAATGGTTTCCATGAATTAAGTGATCCACAGGAGCAGTTAATACGTTTTCAAAAAGATAATCAATTACGCGCCCAAAAAGGGTTGGCACAAATGCCCATTGATCAGCACTTTATTGCGTCGCTACCATCCCTGCCCGATTGTGCCGGTGTCGCTTTGGGAGTAGATAGATTGGTGATGCTTGCGACAAATAAAAAACATATCGATGATGTTATCAGTTTTACAATTAAAGGAGCCTGATTTGGCTAAATTATGGTTAACCGATCGAGTTTATTCATTATGGGCGTATCTGTTCCGGATCCTGTACTGGTTATTAGCTATTTTTCTTTCATCCCTGTACTTAGAGCATTTTTCGCAGCATGACTGGTTTAAAATTGGTCTGATGTTATTAAGTGTCTTTTTTGTGATTATCTCTTTGTTTTTAGGACGTTGTCTGGATCACTTTTTTAAAGCAAGCTAACCGAATTGTCTATTTTAAGACTACACTTTAGTATCAATCGTTACATTAATCATTTTATATTCAGTTTACTTGAACATAGCGGTTCAGTTGCTGAATATAAATCATTCACTGTTCTGAGGTAGTTATGGCAATTAAAAAAGTTAAATCAGAGTTTGAAAAATTATCAGCAATTTTGGATGAGGATCTGATTGCCGATGAGTGTACTGCTGGGGAACTAAGACAAGTACATGATGAACTTCAAGACGCTATAAAATCAGGCGATCCCGCGCAATTGATTCGTGATAAAAAACTTGTCCAGCAACTGCTTGTTTTTGAAGAAACGAACCCGATAGTCGGCAAAGTGATTAAGGATTTAATCAATGCCTTGTCTGGAATGGGAATATAAACAGAAGCTCACAGTTAACAATATTTTATTGTTATTGAAAAATTGCTACAAAAAAACCGACGTTATGTCGGTTTTTTTAAGCTTAAAACAGAGGCTCTATTCTTAAATAAGAATTATAGCGCTTTGATTTTTGCAGAAAGACGGCTTTTCTTGCGAGCAGCTGTATTTTTGTTAATTAAGCCTTTAGTTGCGTAACTGTCTAAAACTGATTGTAGTTTTATAAATTCAGCTGTAGCAACTTCTTTGTTTGCAGCTTCGATTGCAACAACAACTTTCTTGATGAAAGTACGCATCATTGTACGACGACTTGCATTATGTTTACGGCTTTTTTCAGCTTGTAAAGCACGTTTTTTAGCAGACTTGATATTAGCCAAGACCTTAACTCCTAAATTCTGTATAACAAGGGATAATCAAAGGTCGGGGAATATGCCTTGTCGTACGTATATTGTCAAATGATTTCTTTTTAACCAATTAAAAAAACTGGTAAGAAACCAAGTAGATGGTTAAACTGCGCGCATTATATACCCAAGCCACTTGACAATGCAAGAATACGTATGCTTAGAGATGACTCTATTTTAAGCTGCCTATTGCAGGGTTAGACATTCTCTTTCCGGACTCCAGGCGGCTTGTTCAGTAGGTTTGCAAAAAACTTGGGTAAAATGGATAAATCCCTTTAGGAAAAATATTGTGAGTAAAAAATTATTGAAATCAGGTTTGATCGTAAGCGCTATGACATTGATTTCAAGACTTTTAGGTCTGTTGAGAGATATTGTTATAGCCAATTTAATGGGAGCAGGAGCGGCTGCCGATGTATTTTTCTTTGCTAATAAAATCCCTAATTTTCTACGCCGTTTATTTGCCGAAGGCGCATTTTCGCAAGCATTTGTCCCGGTTTTAACTGAATATGAAAAAAAACAATCGCCTGATCAGGTTAAACAATTAATTTCCGCTGTATCCGGTACTTTGGGAACGATTATTACCATTATCACCATCGCCGGCGTTTTGGGCTCTTCTGTTATTACTGCATTATTTGGTTTCGGTTGGTTTTTAGACTGGTGGAACGGCGGCCCGGACGGGCAAAAGTTTGAGCTTGCATCTTTAATGTTAAAGATAACTTTTCCCTATTTATGGTTTATTACCTTCACAGCATTATCCGGGGCTATTTTGAATACCCTCGGGAAATTTGCTGTTGCAGCCTTTACACCGGTATTTTTAAATATTGCGATTATCGCTTGTGCAATTTTTGTTGCACCGCATCTGCAACAACCTGAAATCGGGCTGGCAATAGGGGTGTTTATTGGTGGTGCGGTACAGTTTTTTTTCCAAATCCCTTTTTTGCGTAAAGAAAAACTATTGGTCAAACCCGTTTGGGATTGGCATCACCCCGGCGTTGTAAAAATCAGAACCTTGATGATCCCGGCCTTATTTGGTGTATCTGTCAGTCAGATTAACTTATTACTTGATACCTTGATTGCCAGTTTTCTGAAGACGGGTTCAATCAGTTGGCTGTATTACTCGGATCGTTTGCTTGAATTTCCCTTAGGTTTATTTGGCATCGCCATCGCGACGGTTATTTTACCGAGTTTGTCGTCATCTCATGTCACTGACTCAAAAGATCATTTTGCGAAAACGCTTGATTGGGGGATGCGCATGGTGTGTCTCTTAGGTTTCCCCGCAATGTTAGGTTTGATTGTACTGGCTGAGCCTATGCTGCGCGTTTTATTTATGCGTGGTGAATTTGTTATGCAGGATGTTTCCATGGCGTCAATGAGCTTATGGGCCTATGGCTGCGGATTATTGAGTTTTATGCTGGTCAAAATATTAGCGCCTGGCTATTACGCCCGTCAGGATACAAGAACGCCGGTAAAATTCGGGATCATTGCCATGGCCAGTAATATGCTGCTAAATATTATTTTTGCTATCCCCTATGGCTATGTCGGACTGGCTATCGCGACCTCACTATCAGCTACCTTAAATGCAAGTTTATTGTGGTTTGGTCTATACAAAACAGGTGTTTATCAAAGGCAAAAAGAGAGTGTATCAGTATTCGTGCGTATTATCCTTTCAGGTTTGCTGATGGCCGCCGGTTTGTCTGTATTCAATCCCTCTTTGCTTGCATGGAGTCGATTGTCATGGGCGGAAGCAGCTGTACAACTGTTCGCCTTAATTGCCGCTGCGGCAGTAGTGTATCTATTTGCCTTAGTCCTGTGCGGGTTACGTTTCAGCCATTTTAAAGTTTCAGAGAAGAATGGCTAAATGAGGGCTGATTAGT
>DATCZZ010000172.1:0-9460 GCA_036525635.1 Psychromonas sp.
CAATTGTATGAGATATAACAAAGGCCTGTATTGTGTTCGGTAAACTGCATGAATGCTGTGCAATGCTGAAAAAGGGGGATAACGCGTTGTTGCTTGGAATAGTTGCCTGGGATAATTTTTCTGGTGCAATACAGGGTCAAATAATAAATGCATTGCTTATAAGCGCATTGCGCGCATAACTATCTGCTCACTCCTGCTGGTTGAATCCAGTGATAACCACGCTGTTTTCAATCACACACGCCTGCTATTGCCCGCCGCCGGGCTGTATGATTTTTTTGAATATTAATCGATAATTACACCATTTTTATTGATAGTGATAATCTCTAAGGGGATCTTGCGCCGGGCCAGCTGCATTGCGCTTTGGGCTAAATTGGTTAATCCGCAGCAGCAGGGAACATCCATCCGCAGTACTGTGATGCTTTTCAGTTTGGCGTACCGGATGATCATACTCAGCTTTTCTATATAGCTTTCCTGATTACTGTCGAGTTTAGGACAGGCGATGGTCAATTTTTTACCCGCCAGGTAGTTGTGATGAAAATCACCCGCTGCAAAAGCGCTGCAGTCGGCGGCCAGCAGTAGATGTGCGTCAGTAAAGTGGGGGCTTGTCGGATTGATTAAATGCAACTGTATCGGCCAATGGCTGAGCTGGCTGCTTGTTGCCCCATGGCTTGGGGATTCGTTTACCGCCAAGTCTGTGGCCTGAGCGCTAGGGCAGCCCGCGCCTGCTGGCGATTTTTTACAGTCAGGGATGGGAAGCGCCTGCTCTTTTAATACCTGCACCGCGGTACTGTAATATTCCTGTTCATTATGATCCAATAGATGCTGCAGGTGGGCTTTAATCACGTTATCGCCGCCTTTGATGATATTAACCATCACCTGCCGCTCATCGTAAGGCGTTGCTTCACGCAGTATTACCTGAAGCGCACCGGTAGGGCAGTGTCCGAGGCAAGCGCCCAAACCATCACACATGAGATCGCTAATCAGGTTCGCCTTGCCATCAATAATCTGCAAAGCTCCCTCATGACAATTAGGAACACAGTCACCGCAACCATTACAAAGTGCGTCATCTATTTCAATTATCTCTCTCAGCATAGCTTACTCCAAATCATCATCATCATCATCGTCATCGTCGTCTACCTCTTTAGCCATGGTTGGCTGATAAACTTCGACGCGATCACCTTCTTCGAGCTCCTGATTTTTTTTGCAGACTTTACCAAAAACCCCAATTTTTAATTTCTTTAGATCCAGATCCGCGAACTCGCTTAATAGTCTCGATTGCTGAATAGCTTGTTCAGCCGTAACTGGTTCGGGTAACTCCAGCTCTTGCCAAAAACTGGCTCTGCCTGCAGCGTAGGCAACACTTAATTTCATAATATCAGCTCCTTATGCTGTTACTGTGTCGGGAATTCCCTTATTTCAAAATTCAACGGAATACTTTGTGTAGCAGGAACATTTAGTGACAGGAGAACTCATTGTCGAGATTCTGCTCCGCCAGCTTTTTAGGGTTTCGGTATGACTCCAGCAGACGTTTTCCCGATAACAATAACCCCAGCATGATAAATCCGCCCGAAGGCAGGATAACCAATAACATGCCGCGGTATTCAGGTAGGGGAGTGAGTTCGATCATTGAAAAACCATCTCCGAGTAACAGACTGGCATTGGCAAACAGTGTGCCGCTGCCTATCACTTCTCGGACTCCACCCAGTATGACCAGCGCCAAGGTGAATCCAGCGCCTGTTGCTACACCGTCAACCACGGCAGGTAAGCAGGGGTTTTTTGAGGCATAAGATTCGGCGCGTCCTAAAATGGCACAGTTAGTAACGATCAGTGGAATAAACAGGCCGAGCACTTTATGTAATTCGTGCAGCCAGGCATTCATTGCCAGATCGGCGATGGTTACTAAGGTGGCAATTAATAAAATAAACACCGGAATACGCACTTGCGGCGTTAATAAAGGCCGAAACAGTGAAATAAGCAGGCTGGAAAATAGCATCACGGCGGTGGTAATTAACCCTAAGCCTAAGCCATTGGTTGCGCCACTGGTCACCGCTAACAGCGGGCAGAGTGCCAACATTTGCGCAAAAACGACATTATTTCCCCAGAGGTTGTCTTTAATGATCTCTTTATAATTATATTTTTGCATATTAACTCCTGTTTTCCATAGTGCTGTTACCTGGCATCTCCTGTGAGTCTGTTAACTCAAGAAAATAATTCTGGTTTTCCTGAAACAGTTGCAGCGTTTCAAAAACACCTTTGACCACGGCTCTCGGCGTGATCGTTGCGCCAGTGAACGCATCAAACTGCCCGCCATCTTTTTTAACTGCCCAGCCGGCTGTGTCAGGCTGGGAGAGGGAGAGGCCACTAAAACCTAAGATCCAGCTGGATTTAGCCAGCTCAATTTTATCACCCAGTCCCGGCGTTTCAGTGTGGCTGAGTACCCGTACACCACTGAGTTGTCCATCTGCTTTAATGGCAACCAGCAGCGCAATATCGCCGGAATAACCGGCAGTCTCGGTAAACAGGATAATGGCACTGACCTTATCCTGCAGACGTGCGCGATAAAAAGTGAAATTCTGGCCATTGATCTCTTTCTGGTATTTTTGATCCAGCGGTTGATTATCATAACTACCGCGCGGCAATACTTGATCTAACTGTTTAGTGAGATCTTCGCGCTGCCGGTCTGCGATCGGTTGCGCGGTTAATTTATTGGTCACCATCAGCAGGCTGCAGACCAGTAAAGCGACCGCTCCCATCAAAAGTGCAGGGTAAGCTGGTGACTGTTTTATTTTTTCTGCGGATAAGATCATTTGCTTTCTCCATATGCTCTGTGTTTAGTCGCGCCTTCAATTAAAGGACTCAGTGCATTCATTAGTAAGATGGCAAAGGCCACACCCTCCGGGTAAGCGCCAAAAACGCGAATGACAAAGATCAAAAAACCACAACCTAAGCCGTACCACATACGTCCCTTCGGCGTGGTCGGGCTGGTTACCGGATCGGTTGCAATAAAAAAGGCTGCCAACATTAATCCGCCGCTGGCTAATTGTGCGACCGGGGTTAATATTGTTTCTGGTGTGACCCACCAGGCGATCGCCGACGGCACCAGGCAGCCGATGATTAAGCTGGCTGAGATACGCCAGTCAATGACGTTTTTCCAAATCATCCAGATCCCCCCGAGCAGCAGTAGTACTGGTGACTCACCTAAACTGCCCGGACTTATGCCAAATAACAGCGGTAGCATCTTAAGGTGAATGATACTGCTGCCGGTTTCCATTACGCTGCCCAGCGTGGTGGCACCGGTAAAGGCATCGGCAAGATCGTTGATCATCGGAAGAGAGGGTAAAACCGGAACGGGGGCTGGCCAGTCAGTCATCTCAACGGGAAAGGAGATCAGCAGTACCACCCGCGCCAGCATGGCGGGATTGAACAGATTCTGACCCAGTCCGCCATAAACCTGCTTGCCAAAGACAACGGCGATTGCCGCGCCCAGTGCACCAAGATGCCATGGAAAATGCGGCGGCAGGCTCATCACCAGTAATAATGTTGTCACTATGGTGCTGCTGTCCATCAGGCTGCCAATCGGTTTTTGCTGGCATTTTTGACATAGCCACTCAGTCAGCAGGCCGGCTACCAGCGCCGCCGTTACTAATAGTAAGGCTTGTTCTCCAAAAAGATACAGCCCCATAAGCAGTGCGGGAAGCAGCCCCAGGATAACCTGGCGCATTAGACGGTGCACAGTCATGCCGGAATGAATATGGGGTGCACTTAATAATAATGTCGACATAATTAGGACTCCTGCTCAATAGTTTTCGCTGCGCGTTTCGGGCTTTTACCTGCGCTTCTGGCCGCCTTCTTAGCGGCTTTTTCTGCCGCTTTTTTGACGGCTTCTTTTTCTAGTCTCTCGCTGCGCTGCTGATTTAATCGCCGTGCCAGCTGCGCTTTCTGTTCCATTTTTTTCTGCCGGCCAATTTCACCTGTGGCATAGGCGAAATATTGCGTCAGAGGCAATGATGCGGGGCAGATAAAAGCACAGGAGCCGCACAGTAAACAGCTGCTTAATCCCTGCTTGCCGGCCATTTCCAGATCATCATTGGCAATGAATTCAGCCATCGCATTGGGCAGCAATCCCATCGGGCAGGCCGCAACGCAACGCCCACAGCTCACGCACGGGCTGCTGCTTTTCTGTGGAAGTTCATCTTCATGGAGAAACAGAATACCGCTGGTCCCCTTCATTATCGGGCTGTGCATATTGGTGATTGTGTGGCCCATCATGGGACCGCCGACCACTATCCGCTCAGCCGTGGATTTCAGACCGCCGCAGCTGGCGACCAGTTCTGAGATCAGCGTGCCGATCGGTGCTTCGATATTCATCGGCCGCTCCAGCGCGCCGCCACTTAAGGTCACCACGCGGTGGGTCATGGGACGGCCGAAACGCACGGCATAATAGATGGCGGCGCAGGTTGCAACATTCTGCACAAACACACCCACATCGGTGGAGCGCTTGCCTTTTGGCACTTCAACTTTACATAAAGCTTGAATAAACTGTTTGGCTGACCCCATGGGGTAATGGGTAGGCAGTGCTTTTACTTCGATATTGTCATCTTCACTGGTGGCCTCGATTAAGCTCTGCATTGCTTGCGGTTTGTTATTTTCCACCCCGATAATCGCTTTTTTGGCTCCACAGGCTTCCAGCAGATAGCGGATCCCGCCAACCACTTGTACACACTGCTCCTGCATTACCAGATCATCGCAGGTCAGGTAGGGTTCACACTCACAGCCGTTGATCAGCAGGGTTTCGACATCTTTTTTCAGTGTTGAACGTAATTTGGTGGCGGCTGGAAATACCGCTCCGCCCATGCCGACAATCCCGGCATCGGCAATGATATCAATGAGCTGCTCGCGCGTCTGGTAGTCAGTATTAAGCTTAATGTACTCAGTCGGCACTAGGTAGTCCGATTCCGGCTCTGTATCACAAACGAGGTGCACCATCAGCTGTTTGCCGCCGCCCGGGATTGCGGCAGTATGCTCTTCAATTTTTTCCACTGTACCTGACTGCGGCGCATGGATATTGGCACTGCCACCCTGGCCGCTGGCGATCATCTGACCGGCGGTAACTCTATCCCCGGCTTTTACAACGGGTTTAGCAGGGGCACCTGAATGTTGCTTCAGGGCAATAAATAGTCGTTTCGGAGCCGGTAAGCGTAAAATATCACTATTACTGCTTAACTGTTTTTGGCCAACGGGGTGAACACCACCCTTAATCAATGATTTGGAAAAAAGCATCAATATACCTCTTCTTAGCTTAATTCTGGTTTAGGCCAAGCCCAACCATCGTTAAAGATAGGATCTGTTTTATAAACAAAAGCGTCCTGCGGGCAGACTGAAACACACATGCCGCAACCGGTACAAATATCGCTTAAAACACCATGCAGCTGCTTATTGGCACCAACAATTGCATCAAACGGGCATTTCTTAAAACAGCGCGTACAGCCATCACATAGCTCAGGGTTTATTTCCACTACTTTCGGGTAACTTTTTGCTCCCGAACTGCTTTGTAACGCAACGCCAAGTAATTTAGATAACTTTTGCGCTAGGGCTTGCCCTCCGGGAGGGCAGCAGTCAGGGCCTAAGGTGCCTTCGCTCATGGCGATGGCGGCCTGCGCACAACCTGGATAACCACACTGACCGCATTGACCATTGGGTAAAAGCTCACTGATGGCGTTGACCAGCGGATCTTCCTCTTTGGCAAAAAATTTTCCGGCTAAGCTCAGTGCAAATCCCATTATCACCGCCAGCAGCGGGATACTTAATACGCTTACAATTTCCATTTTTTACTCCTTCTAAGCAAGACCGGAAAATCCTGAAAAAGCCATGGCTAATATACCAGCGGTAATAAAGCTAATCGGTGCGCCAGCCATGGCGGGGGGAATACGGCACAGGGCCATACGTTCTCTTAATCCGGCAAAAATGACGATCACTATGGTAAAACCAGCAGCAGAGCCAAAACCGTAGAGCATGGCTTCAACGAACCCTAACTCCTCTCTAATGGTTAATAATGCCACCCCTAGGATGGCGCAGTTAGTGGTAATCAGCGGTAAAAAAATGCCTAATATTTTGTGCAGTTCAGGACTTTGGTAGGCGACCATCATTTCAGTTAACTGTACTAGCACGGCAATTACCAGAATGAAGCTGAGCAGTCGTAGAAAGTCCAGGCCCAAGGGAATGAGTAAGTAGTGATCCAATATCCAGCCCGCAGAGCAGGATAGGGTCAGAACAAAAGTTGTGGCGATGCCCATACCCATCGCGGAGCCAACCTTATTTGATACCCCCATAAATGGGCACAGCCCTAAAAATTGTGCCAGTACTACGTTATTCACCAAACTGGTGGTCAGTAGCAGTAATAGGTATTCACTCATCCATTTCTCCTTGTTTACAAGCGAAACTATCAAGACTAATAAAATTAACAATGTGCATTTCGTCACGCATGTTTAACTGAGTTATTGCGATATTTGTGCCAAAAAACAGTTCATAACTTGATGCACCAAGATGGTTTTTGCGGCCTGATAAACGCCCTATAAAGGGGCGAACGCTGAACTGGCGGGATTTAAGGGAAGAGAGCTCGGATCTTTAAAATCAGGAAAGACCTGATAAAAAGAGGGGTAATTTGATTTAGATCATCTGCTTGCTTGATTTTGGCGGTTTTTAGACGAATGTCACATTTTTGGTATGTTTGTTGCGTTAGTCACAATAGCGTAGTGAAAAATTATGGCTAATGCAGCAGTTAAGACAATTGTTGCTTTTGCAACAGGGAACGTAGCATTTCGGTCTTCACCTAGCTGTTTAGTATTGGCTTAATTAGCAAATAAAGGCTCTAAGGGGTAAATTATGACAAGTTTAATGAATAATGACTCAGTACCAAGTTTCGGACCTGAGCAGCAGTTAAAGGCATTGCATAAAATCAGTGTGATTTTGAGCCTATCTCTTAATATGGAGGATACATTACAACAGCTGTTATCCTGTCTGCACGACTTGGCCGGCATGCAGTTCGGCATGGTGACCTTATATAACGAAGATCGCCAGGGGCTATTGGTACAGGCATTACATGGTGCGGATCCTGAAGTTATCAGAGATGCCTCTAGAATCAAATATCGTATTAATGAAGGGATATTAGGATCTGTGCAGGCGAAGGGTGAAACACAAGTCATTCTAAAGGTTTCTAAAGATCCGCGCTTTCTAGACCGTCTTAGTCTGTACGATTATGACTTACCGCTAATCTGTGTGCCTTTAGGAAATAAGAACAATCGTGCCGGGGTATTAGTCGCCCAACCGATCACTTCAGATGGAAATGAATTAGTTACAAAAACGCGTTTTTTAGAGATGGTTGCGAACTTAATACTGCAGACTCTGCGCTTATCGGATACGGTACAAAAAGAAAAACAAGTGCTGCAAAACCGCAACGAGATTTTGCAGCGCAGCATTAAAAATCCGCAATGTTTTCCCTCCATGGTCGGCGATACACCGGCCATGCGAGAAATATTCGAAACAGTCAGAATGGTTGCAAAATGGGATACTACAGTATTGATCCGCGGTGAAAGCGGAACCGGTAAAGAGTTAATTGCCGGCGCGATTGCCTATAACTCCCCCCGTTCTAATTTGCCTTTTATAAAACTTAACTGCGCAGCTCTCCCGGATAATTTATTAGAGAGTGAACTGTTCGGGCATGAAAAAGGCTCCTTCACTGGTGCCGTGAAAATGCGCAAAGGACGTTTTGAACTGGCTGATGGCGGCACCCTGTTTCTCGATGAAATTGGCGAGATCAGCGCAAGTTTCCAAGCTAAATTACTGCGTATTTTACAGGAAGGGGAGTTTGAGCGAGTTGGTGGACAAGAAACAATTAAAGTCAATGTCCGCATAATTGCTGCGACAAATGTACCTTTAGAGCAGGAAGTAAAAAACGGAAATTTCCGTGAAGATTTGTATTACCGCCTGAATGTTATGCCAATTGAGTTGCCTGCTTTACGAAACAGATTGGATGATTTGCCCGGGCTAGCGCGATTTTTGCTTGCTAAACTATCTAAGCAACAGAACCGTACTCTGAAAATAAGTGATGGCGCTATCCGACTGTTAATGAGCCATAATTGGCCGGGGAATATTCGCGAGCTGGAAAACTGTCTTGAACGGGCGGCTATTATGAGTGACACGGGTTTAATTGATCGGGATGTGGTGATGATTAATCAAGGCCGCATAAATCCACCCAATAATGCTATACATCAAGATAACAATCAGGGGTTAAATCTATCTAGCGCGCAGTTAACAAATGACAGTGCCGATATGGACGAGCGCCAGCGTGTGATCAATGCTCTGGAGCAAACCGGTTGGGTTCAGGCTAAAGCCGCGCGTCTGCTGGGCATGAGCCCGAGACAAATTGCTTATCGGATTCAGACGATGAATATCCATGTACGCCGGATATAGCAGATTGTTTTTTATTTGTAAAAATTAATTTCTAACGGATAAAACTTCATATTTATTTCTTAGCGTAGCCATATATCCAAGCCTGAAGATGCAGTTCCTGCATCTTCAGGCTTGCCTGTCTATACAGTGTTATTTAGCCGAAATTTACAGCGCCATTGGTGCATGTGTAAAACAGCCTTTTGAACAGACCTTCGCACATGCAAGACAACCAATGCAGTTGTCGGCATCTGCGATACCCATCACCATGCGCACATCGTCATCGTAATCACCATCGTCATCGTCGACTTCGATTTCTTCCGGTGCAAAAACACTTTTGGTACAGACGTTATAACAACGTCCGCAACCAATGCATTCCGCTTGATCCAGCTCTTCCACAAACTCAGGTGTCCAGCTAGCACCAGATTTTGTTGTTCCTGTTACATTTGCCATTTTTTTCTCCTTCATTTTAATAAAAAATTTACGTCTTATACTCTTATAGAAAAATGTGTTAATTCCATTCGCTGTCTTCCCATTCGCTCTCTGCCAGGTGGTTAAAGTAATCAGCATCCTGTTTTCTGCTTGTCTGCCTTTTTTGGCGAAGCGCTATCTCCCCCGGCCAGTTGCTTTGAATTTGCTGCACCAGCTCGTTAATAAGATTGCCTTCGGGCTGAATGATCACGCGCGTCCCCTGCGCCAGTAACTGTTGCCGAACCGGGTTGCCACAAGCCAGACAGTACACGGCAAAGCAGCCTTTTAAGGCGCTTAACCTGGCGTTTATTTTCTGCTGGTTATGCCCCTCAGATTCGGGGAATTCAACGCTTGTCAGCCGTTTACATCCTGTCGGGGTGACACTGTAGATAGTTAACGACTGGCAGCTGCCAAAATGCTGATCTAAATGGGTCTGACTGCTGGTGGCAAAGGCAAATAGCAGCTGTAGATTATTTTCACTGTCCATTTCAGCCCCCGATCACACTAATTTGCTGTAAATCTTGTTTGAACTTGGAGTGGTAGA
>DATCZZ010000173.1:0-7590 GCA_036525635.1 Psychromonas sp.
GAGCATTAACCTGAATATTGAACGTCAAGGTCACTGGCAAGCAAGTTACAGCGAATTTGAACTTCTCCTCGCCAAAGGTGAAAGACGTCAGTTGATGATTAATGGTAAACCTTATCAGCCAGCACAAAAACTGGCACTGGCTGCGCTTCCCGTTGCAACTCTTTAATAGGAAAAAAAGATGACTGATAACATCGCTAATACAGTATTAAATGCCGGTATAACCCTACCAAGTTATGACCGTAGCCGCCTAAAAAGTAAAATAGTGCATTTGGGTTTTGGCGCTTTCCACCGTGCCCACCAGGCCTTATTTACCAGTGAAATGCTGGAAAAGACAGGCAGTGACTGGGGAATTTGTGAAATTAACCTTTTTGGCGGCGAAGAGCTGATCACCCGGCTGCGCGAGCAGGATCATCTTTATACCGTTGCTGAAAAAGGGGCAGACGCAACCACAGTAAAAGTGGTTGGCTCTGTCGTTGAATCCCTTCATCCGACATTTGATGGCCAGCAAGCGGTTCTTGAAAAAATGGCCGAAGAGCAGGTCGCTATTGTATCAATGACGATTACCGAAAAAGGTTATTGCGCCGATCCTGCGACCGGCAGTCTGGATAAAAACAACGCACTTATTAAAGCGGATTTAGCCAACCCAGGAACACCTAACTCTGCTATTGGTTATATCGTTGAAGCGCTGCGTATGCGCCGTGAACGCAATATCACGCCATTTACTGTGATGTCCTGCGACAACGTGCAGGAAAATGGTCATGTTGCCCGCGCAGCCATCCTTGGTTTTGCACAGCTTGTTGATTCTGAACTTGCCAACTGGATTAAAAGCAATGTGACCTTTCCCTGTACTATGGTTGACCGCATTGTACCGGCCGCAACCCCGGAAACATTGGCGGAGATCACTGAACTGGTCGGTGTTGAAGATCCATGCGGTATTGCCTGTGAACCATTCCGTCAGTGGGTTATTGAAGACAATTTTGTCAACGGCCGCCCTGACTGGGACGTGGTTGGTGCCGAGTTTGTTCCTGATGTAGTGCCTTTTGAAGAGATGAAACTGCGCATGCTCAACGGCAGCCACTCTTTCCTTGCTTACCTTGGTTACCTGGGCGGCTATGCGCATATCTCTGACACTATGACCAATGAACACTATCGCAAAGCCGCTTTTGACATGATGATGCAAGCACAAGCGCCAACGCTTAATATGCCTGAAGGCACAGATTTAGAAGGTTATGCCAGACTGCTGATAGACAGATTCACCAACCCCAGCCTGAAACACCAGACTTGGCAGATAGCGATGGACGGCAGCCAGAAGATCCCGCAACGTATGGGTGGCTCTCTACGTTTTCATTTAGCCAATGGCAGTGATTACAGATGGCTGGCTATGGGTATTGCAGGCTGGATGGTTTATATCAGTGGCACAGATGAAAATGGTCAGGCAATTGATGTGCGCGATCCAATGATTGATCTGTTCAAAGCTATCTACCAGCAACACGGCAAAAACCGCTCGGTGGTTAAGGCCCTTTTAGGTATCGAAGCTATCTTCGGCACCGATCTGATTGAAAACGAAAAGTTTGTTGAGGAAGTAAGTAATGCTTATGAACTCATTGTTGGTAAAGGCGCGCGCAACGCAGTTGCATCACTTTAATCATTCTTCAGCCCCTTGCCTATTCTATTTTCGAGGGGCTATTTTCTGGAGTCATCAATGAAAGATTTTTTATGTGAAGATTTTCTGCTAAGCAATAAGGTCGCACGCCGTTTGTATCACGACTTTGCGAAGGAGATGCCTATCTATGATTATCACTGCCACTTAAATGCTCAGGAGGTAGCAGAAAACCGCTGCTTCAAAAACCTTGGTCAAATGTGGTTGGAAGGCGATCACTACAAATGGCGAGGCATGCGTTCCGCCGGTATTCCCGAAGTACTTATTACTGGCAAAGAAACAAGCGATTTTGAAAAATACATGGCATGGGCCCAAACCGTTCCAAAAACACTGGGTAATCCCCTCTATCACTGGACACACCTGGAATTACGCCGTCCCTTTGGCATTACCGGTAAACTATTTGGCCCGGAAACCGCTGAAGAGATCTGGCACGAATGTAATGAAATGCTCGTTACCCCGGAGTTCTCGGCGCGCGGCATTATGAAAAAAATGAACGTGGTAATGGCCGGCACAACCGATGATCCTATCCACTCTCTGGAATACCATAAAGCAATTGCTAACGATGACAGTTTTGATGTGGAAGTGGCCCCCAGCTGGCGCCCGGATCGCGCCTTTAAAATTGAGCTGGAAGGCTTCGCCGAATATATGCAGCTATTGGGTGCTGTGGCTGATATTGAGATCCGCTGTTTTGCGGATTTACTCGATGCATTGGGACGTCGTCTTGACCATTTTTCTGCTCATGGCTGCCGCGCAGCAGATCACGGTATTGAGATCATGCGTTATGCCAGCGTCCCCGCAGAGTCGGCGCTGGATGCCATACTTGGCCGCCGCCTCAATAACGAAACCTTAACCGAGTTGGAAATAGATCAATTCAGTAGCGCGGTGCAAGTTTGGCTTGGTCAGCAATATGCTAAACGGGGCTGGGTGATGCAGCTGCATATTGGCGCACAACGCAATAACAACACCCGTATGTTTAAATTACTTGGCGTAGACTGCGGTTTTGACTCAATTGGCGATCGCCCCTTTGCCTTGCAGTTAGCGTCTTTATTAAACGCCATGGACATCAGCAATGAGCTGCCAAAAACCATTCTTTATTGCCTTAACCCGCGTGATAACGAGATGATGGCAACCATGATCGGTAATTTCCAAGGCGGCGGCATTGCCGGGAAAGTCCAGTTCGGCTCAGGTTGGTGGTTCAATGACCAGAAAGATGGTATGCAGCGGCAGATGGAGCAGTTGTCGCAACTCGGGCTTTTAAGCCAGTTTGTCGGCATGCTGACTGATTCCCGTAGCTTCCTATCCTATACCCGGCATGAATACTTCCGCCGTATTTTATGCAATATGGTGGGTCAGTGGGTAGAGGACGGTGAAGTGCCAAACGATATGGCAATGCTTGGCAAGCTGGTGCAGGATATCGCCTTTAACAACGCAAAAACCTACTTCAAGTTACCCGGAGAGAGGCAATGAAACGTATCGCAATCATTGGCGAGTGCATGATTGAGCTAAATGGCAACGCCTTCGGCGCAATGCAGCAGAGCTATGGAGGAGATTCCTTAAATACCGCTGTATATATGGCGCGCACGGCTGGCCAATCTGTCACCATAGATTATATCAGTGCACTAGGAACAGACGCCATTAGTGAAGGCATGTTAAGCCGCTGGCAAGCAGAGGGGATTAATACCCATTACGTATTAAAAGATCCCGCACGCCAACCGGGTTTGTATCTCATTCAGCTGGACGAGCAAGGCGAAAGAACGTTTTTGTACTGGCGCAATCAGTCGGCAGCACGTTATCTTTTACAGCATAGTGAATTTCCGCAAATAGCCGATCATCTCGCAGAGGTTGATATGGTCTATGTTAGTGGCATCAGTCTCGCTATTTTGCCCGCTGCAGATAGACTAAAATTACTGGCTTTATTAGAATCACTAGCAGCCAAAGGAGTTGAAATAGCCTTTGACTCTAACTACCGACCGGCTCTTTGGCAAAATGCGCAGGAGGCACGCGACTGTTACCAGCAATTATTATCATACACAGATCTGGCGCTGGTCACCGATGATGATGAAGCGGCGCTTTGGGGGGATACCTCCCCGCAAGAGACACTGCTACGCCTGCAAAAATCCGGTGTTAAACAAGTGGTATTAAAGATGGGCGCAAAGGGCTGCTTATATACGGATTTTAGCAGCGAGACACCTGAGCTTATAAAAACCACCCCGGTGACAGACGTTATCGATACCACCTCTGCGGGTGACTCCTTTAACGCCGGCTTCTTAGCGGGTTATTTAACCGATAAAAGCCCGAGAGAATCGGCCCTGCAGGGACATCAATTAGCCGCCATCGTAATCCAGCACAAGGGGGCGGTTATCCCGGCCTCTGCGACTGAATCGATCAATTTTAATATTACAACTCATTCGAACAAGGAAACGACACAATGAGCACTCTTGTAAAACAACTTGCCGCGCTTAAAGTTATTCCCGTTATCGCGGTTGAACGCGCTGAAGATATTATCCCATTAGGCAAGGCATTATATGACAACGGCCTGCCCGTTGCCGAGATAACTTTCCGCTCAGATGCGGCGGCTGAGGCCATTCGCCTATTACGTCAGGCTTACCCCGATATGCTAATTGGCGCGGGCACCGTATTAAACAAAGCGCAGGCCTTAGCTGCAAAAGAAGCAGGAGCAACCTTTATTGTTTCTCCTGGATTTAATGCCAATACAGTGCGCGCCTGCCAAGAATTAGATATTCCGATTATCCCAGGGGTAAACAATCCAAGTACGGTTGAAGCTGCACTGGAGATGGGCCTTTCCACGCTTAAATTTTTCCCCGCTGAGGCCTCTGGCGGGATTAACATGCTCAAATCCCTGCTGGCTCCTTATACGCAGATTCAGATCATGCCAACTGGTGGCATTAACAGTGCAAACATTAAGGATTATCTCGCCATTGATCGTGTTATTGCTTGCGGCGGTAGCTGGATGGTGGATAAAAAGCTTATTGATAATGGCCAATGGGATGAAATTGGACGCTTAACCCGCGAGGCTGTTGACTTAGTGAAATAATGGATATAGCAGCCATACAGTATTAGGGCTTCCATCTGGAGGCCTTTCTTTTTCTGAAAAGAAGCGCTAACAATAAATTGTATCAGTCAAGACAAGTATCTGAGTATGGTATTACTTGAACACATTTATAGAGGGACCTCTGCAATGAATATCGCCTTTCTTTACACCCTTAAAGCCAATCAAGCGCTCTTTAAGCCATATATAGATAAATATCTGCAAGGCCTTCCTGTCACGGTTTCTCATCACTGCAATGAAGGTTTATTACAAAACGCCATGGAAAACGGCTTAACCGAGCAGGTAGCCAATGACGTACAGCAAAGCATCGCAGAAATTGCAGCAAGTAATGCGGAGATCATTGTTTGTACCTGTTCTACCATTGCTAATTTAGCTGAAAAAACACCCAATATTTCTGCCAAGGTTATTCGTGTTGATCGACCAATGGCAGAGGCTGCTATTCAATATAACAATATATTGGTGCTTGCTGCTCTTTCCAGCACATTGACACCTACCGTTGAATTATTGCGTTCTGTTAATAGCGAAATAGAAACGGACAATCATCAGGGTCAAGGCAAGAAGCAGCCATCCATTCGCACTGAATTGGTAGCTGAAGCCTGGCCTTATTATGTCGCCGGCAATAGAGAGATGTATGCTAGAACAATCGCGGCACATATTGATGCGATACAGAGCAAACCAGATGCTGTGCTATTAGCGCAAGCGTCTATGGCGCCTGCGGCCCAGTATTGTAATAAAAGCACCTTTGAAATATTAACCAGCCCTGAAATGTGCCTTCGTTACCTGGCAGAGGCAGTAAAGCCACAGGCCTGAATGAGATTTTCCACATGCTATTGCCGCTTTTTTAATCGGCGCGACAGCATTTTGTCTGCAATGCTTAATTTAATAACAGGCGAGAAGGATGTTCGCTATAAGAGAATGTTTCCTTAGGAGTAATTAAGGAGAGCCAAACCTTTTTGCCGATTTTAAAATTCACTATTCATACGGTTGAAGAAAACCAATAACTGAGTTATCTCCTGCTCAGAAAAGGTTGCCGTTAACTGTGTGGTCAGCTGCAGATGCAAATCATCGTGCTCAGTGAAAAGTGCCATTCCTTTTGCACTGAGCCCGACCAAAATGGAACGCCTGTCCGTTTGATGGGGAATACGCTCGACCAGCTCCGCGCCCACCAGTTTATCGACCTGCACCGTTAATGTGCCGGTTGTAACGCCGACCTTATCTGCCAGTGTTTTCATCGGCATAGCACCAAACGCACCTAAAATCTCAACAGCATGAACCAAGGTTAAAGAAAGACCTGTATCTTTGACGATATCGAGTTCCCATGCCGATAATTTTTCATAAAATTCGATAAAAGCATGGTTAAGTTTTTCTTTGTTTGATTTCATTATTCAGTCACTTGAGTGGGCCTGTAAACATTCTACCTGAGTACAAGTATTAACTTCAATGGTGAGGTGGGTCAAACGAGAAAATGGAGTGAGCAGCTCCTTATAATATTCCACCGTTAATGGCCGGTGTGACACAATGGAGATCACAGCGGCATAATGATCGGCACTAATTGACCAGATATGGATATCCGCAACCTGATGATCCGCCTGCTCTTCAATCAGCTTAACAATATTCGCCTGGTAATCAAGCGGAATACTTTTATCCAGTAAAATTGGCGCCATCTGTTTTAAAAGCCCCCATGACCAGCGGCTGATAATGATTGCACCTACAATCCCGATAATAGGATCTAAGCTGTTTAAGGCAAAGTATTGGCCCATTAATAATGCGCCAATGGCCAATAATGAAGTGAGCGCATCAGCCAGCACATGGAAATAAGCCGCCCGTAAATTATGATCATGGCCATGAGTATGGTCATGTTCCTCATGCGCATGGGAATGAGAATGAGAATGAGAATGAGAATGGGAGTGGCTCTCTTTAAGCAGAAACACACTGACCACATTCACCAGCAAACCTAATGACGCGACTAAAATAGCCTCCTGAAAATGAATCTGCGCCGGATTAAACAGGCGCAGCACAGATTCAACAGCCATGATCAGGGCCACTAAGCCAAGCGCGATGGCACTGCTGAATCCGCCTAATACGCTGACCTTGCCTGTACCAAAAGCAAAGCGCGGGTTATCTTTATTTTTGCGCGCATAATAGTAGGCAAACAGCGTGATTAAAAAAGCGGCGGCATGCGTTCCCATATGCCAGCCATCTGCCAGTAACGCCATAGAGCCATACACAGTACCGGCCACAATTTCTGCCAGCATGGTAATAACCGTAAGGTACAAAACATAAAGTGTATTGCGTTCACCATGATTATTCGTTTGTGAAAAATCATGTTTGTGTTGCCATAAGGCGATTGAATGTGTTGATTTGCTCATTGGCTTCCCTTGCATAAAAAGATCTGATCACTTGATAAAGGCAATAGTCACAGCATATAGTTTGATTGTCAAACTATATGTTTATCAAACAGTATAAAAAACAAACCATCTTGTTCTGCATCCCCCTTTTTTAACTTTTTCGATCAGAGCTTCTGCAACACCTTTCTTTGAGGCATAGAGACAAGGCATGTTGTTTTTGATAATCAAAAACAAAAAAAGCCCCTGCTGCTTTCGCAACAGGGGCTTATAAACTGTAAAGCTAATTAAGAAAACTTATTTCTTAGCTGCTGCTTTTTCAGCTTTAACTTTTTCGATCAGAGCTTCTGTAACGCTCTTTCTTTGAGGCATAGAGACAAGGCATGTTGTTTTTGATAATCAGAAACAAAAAAACCTCGCAACTTGCGCTGCGAGGTTTTATAAGCTTTAAATTTTTTCTTAATTAAAAGAAATTATTTCTTAGCGGCTGCTTTTTCAGCTTTAACTTTTTCAAT
>DATCZZ010000174.1:0-2671 GCA_036525635.1 Psychromonas sp.
TAGCATGTTTAAGGTACTGCGTGAATATGAACGTGGCGTGGTATTTTTCCTGGGTCGTTTTCAAATAGTGAAGGGGCCGGGCCTGGTCATTTTAATTCCCGTTATTCAGCAGATGGTGCGAGTTGATTTGCGTACCATTGTTTTAGATGTTCCAACGCAGGACTTAATAACGCGTGATAATGTTTCGGTTAAGGTGAATGCGGTTGTGTATTTCCGCGTCGTGGATCCGCAGATGGCGATTAATAATGTCGAAAGTTATTTTGAGGCGACCAGTCAGTTATCACAAACAACGTTGCGTTCAGTATTAGGGCAACATGAGCTTGATGAGTTATTGGCCGAGCGGGATCGTTTGAATAAAGATATTCAAGTTATTTTGGATAAACAAACGGACAACTGGGGAATAAAAATATCGGCTGTCGAAGTTAAACATGTGGATCTTGATGACAGTATGATCCGTGCGTTAGCCAAACAGGCTGAGGCGGAGCGTGTCAGACGTGCAAAAGTGATCCATGCGACCGGTGAGCTGGAAGCCTCTGAAAAATTGCAGCAAGCTGCGTTAGTGTTAGGCAAAGCGCCTAATGCCCTGCAGTTAAGATATATGCAGACCCTGACTGAAATAGCGAATGACAGAACCTCGATGATTGTTTTCCCAATGCCGATCGATTTGCTGGATAATTTTAAAGGTATCATTAAAGAAAAAACGCAAGACTAGTTGAACATTGGCTGAACGGGGAAGTGGGTAAATCCGCCCTCCTTATAACAGTGTAGCAGGCGCATATGACGTTACTCCTTTTGTATCTCTTTATTGCTATTGGCGTATCGTTTTTATGTTCGATATTAGAAGCTGTCCTGTTGTCGACTACTGTAACCTTTGTCGCGCAGACCAAGGAAAAAAACAGCAATGCCGGGGCGGTGTTAGAGCATATCAGGGCAAAACTTGATCAGTCCATTTCCAGTATTCTTATTTTAAATACCTTTGCCCATACAATGGGAGCAGCTGGCGTAGGTGCGCAGGCAATCCGGGTTTACGGAGAGCAATGGGAGTCATTAATTGCGGTGTTATTGACATTGACTATCTTGTACGTTTCCGAAATTATCCCGAAAACCCTCGGGGTGACATTTTGGCGTCAACTCGCAATTCCTGCCGCCTATATTATCCGCTTCCTGATTAAAATAATTTTTCCCCTGGTATGGTTATCGACACGGATAACCAGTTTATTCAGAAGAGAGGAGGAGATAACGGGCAGTCGCGAAGAGGTATTAGCATTTGCGGCATTGAGTTATCAAAAGGGAGCGATAGAAACACAGGAAAACCTGTTGCTGGAAAATATTTTTAAGTTACGTGACGCTAAAGTGAAAGATATTTTAACGCCGCGTACGGTGATGCACGCCTTACCCGAAACAACGACTGTTGCCCAGGCATTACAATTTGAGCAGACTGCAATATTCACCAGAATTCCAGTTTATAGTGAAACCATTGACAACATCACAGGCCTTATTATTAAGGGACAGCTCTATGAGAGTGAGCGCAGTGGACAGGGAGAGGCACAGCTGAAAGAAATCAAATCGCCCATTTCTCGAATCTCCAGTGAATTTCCAGTTTTGAACCTCTTTGATGTTTTTATTAAACGTCATGAACAACTCTTTTTGGTAGAAGACAAATATGGGCAAACTGCCGGCGTAGTGACGCTTGAGGATGCGATAGAAACCTTGCTCGGGCGTGAAATAATTGATGAGAGTGATAAAGTTGCAGATCTGCAGAAACTGGCAAAAGAAAGATATCGGCAAAGTTTACGCAATAAAAAAGAGTCATGATTATTGCCTGTCTTGTTAAGACAAACTTGCAACAGATTCTATCACCATTTTCGTAAAAAAATGCTAAAATGAGCGCTTATAGATAATCAACTATGCTCAATCTTTACGGCAACATCTCCGATGTTACTGAGCAATAGAGGTTAATCCGCCAGCAGGAACAGTTACAATATGTTTAGATTATGTGCAATAGCCTGGAAAAGGTTTGTAAAAGCTTTCCAAGAAGCTCAAGAGTTTCAACAGCGAGTTTGGGTTGTTAGTATCCAAAAAAGCGATAAGCAGCAGAGCGGTGTCCTACAGGATACTTATGTGATTAATGAAGACTGCTTTGACCGCCCGATGCAGTGGATGAACAGCAAAGGTTATTCGCCGGAAAGTATTAAAAAAGTTGATAAAATGGGGCGTTCACAGGTAGTAACAATTATCTCGGGAAATTATCAGCATAGTCTGCTGCGCGTGAAGTAGTATTTGTAAGCCTGCAATGCTCGCGTTAAGCAGGCTTTTTTCAATTGGAGATTGGCGTCTACAGGGCCGCTTCTAAAATTTTACGGGATCTGCTTAAATCATTGCTAGCATGCTCACCTAAAGCGAGCATGCCATGTTCCTCCAAGCCGTGTAAGACAATATCAATGCAGGATCGATCAAGCCCCGCATGATTAAGGGTTGTTGGGGCATCCATTATTCTGAAAAATTCGATTGTTTTAGCAATTGCCTGGTCAATTCGTTGCTCAATCGGACCTTCCGTTATCCCGAAAATACGCTCCCCGTATTGTAATAATTTTTCCTCTTTTTCAACTCGGCATACATTCATTACTGCGGGTAGAACAATACTTAAACTGCGTGCATGATCAATCCCGTA
>DATCZZ010000175.1:0-3160 GCA_036525635.1 Psychromonas sp.
TAGCGACATTTCGGATAAAGAACGCGATCTATTATTTGATCGTTTAGAACAATTAATCAGCCAGGCTTGGCATACCAATGATATACGCCAAAAGCGCCCTACTCCGGTAGACGAAGCTAAATGGGGATTTGCGACCATTGAAAACAGTTTATGGCAGGCAGTCCCGCAGTTTATTCGCGATTTGGAAAATGAATTAAAAAGTGGTTTAGGTTTATCGCTGCCACTTGAGGCTTCGCCAATCACATTCACTTCATGGATGGGCGGCGACAGAGACGGTAACCCGTTTGTAACTGCAAAAGTAACCCAGGAAGTTTTGTTAACCAGTCGTTGGGTCGCCGTCAGTTTATACCTTGAAGATATTCAGCAGCTCACCGATGAGTTATCCATGGATAACTGTGATTCTGCTTTACGTGCAGTTGTAGGTGAAGAGACAACTGAACCTTACCGCGCTATTTTACGTAAGTTACGCTCAGAATTAAAAGAAACATTAACTGCACTGAGTGCTATTTTGCAAAATCAGCAGAGTGATGCCAAAGATATCATCACCTCAACCAAACAGTTAAAAGAACCCTTATTATTATGTTATCAATCCCTTAAAAACATGGGTATGGATTGCATTGCAAATGGTTTAATTTTAGACATTTTACGCCGTCTGAACTGCTTTGGTATCAACCTGTTGAAGTTAGATATCCGTCAGGATGGTGAGCGCCACGGTAACACGTTATCGGAGCTAACACGTTATTTAGGTATCGGTGACTACAATGCCTGGAATGAAGCTGATAAGCAGGCCTTTTTATTACAAGAATTAAACAGTAAACGCCCGCTTTTCCCAACCCAGTGGAATCCATCGGCAGAAGTACAGGAAGTATTGGACACCTGTAAAGTGGTTGCTAAAACAGATCCGGAAGCATTAGGCATCTACATCATCTCTATGGCGCGTCAGGCATCTGATGTATTGGCTGTGCAGCTGATATTAAAAGAGATGGGCTGTCCGTTCCGCATCCCTGTTGCGCCATTGTTCGAAACGCTTGATGATTTGAATAACGCGGCAGCGGTAATGAAACGTTTGTTTGCTGTAGATTGGTACCGTGGCTACATCAACGGCGTTCAGCATGTGATGATCGGTTATTCCGATTCAGCCAAAGACGCCGGTGTAATGGCGGCTAACTGGGCGCAATATACCTCGCAGGAAGCGCTGGTTAAAATCAGTGCAGAGAACGATATCAAATTAGTCTTGTTCCACGGGCGTGGTGGCACAATCGGACGTGGTGGTGCACCAGCACACCAGGCGCTGTTATCACAACCTCCTGGTTCTCTAAAAGGTGGCTTACGCGTAACAGAGCAAGGGGAGATGATCCGCTTTAAATTTGGTCTGCCTAAAGTTGCGATACAAAGCTTAAACCTGTATACCGCAGCTATTTTAGAAGCAAACCTACTGCCGCCTCCCGCGCCAAAACAAGAGTGGCGGGATCTAATGGAGCAGTTTGCAGAACAATCTTGTCAGGAGTATCGTCACTTTATCCGAGAAGAGCCTGATTTTGTGCCTTATTTCCGCAGTGTAACGCCTGAAGTCGAACTGGGTAAATTAGCCTTGGGCAGTCGTCCTGCTAAACGTAAACCCAACGGTGGCATAGAAAGCTTACGTGCTATTCCTTGGATTTTCGCCTGGAGCCAAAACCGTTTAATGCTACCGGCTTGGTTAGGTGCTGGTTCATCGCTGAAAACATTATTAGATGAAGGAAAAAAAGAGTTACTACGGGAGATGTATTGTAACTGGCCGTTTTTTCATACCCGTTTAGAAATGTTTGAAATGGTATTCTTAAAAGCCGATGAAGAGTTAACGGAATTCTACGAAGAGCGCCTTGTACCAAAAGAGTTGTGGCAACTAGGACAACGTCTGCGTGATAATTTGAAGTTAACCCGAGAAACTGTTTTGGAAACCATTCCTGATCATAAATTAATGCAGGAGCAGCCCTGGATTAAAGAGTCAATTTCTCTACGTAACCCTTATGTTGATCCACTCAACATGTTACAAGCTGAATTACTTTCCCGTTCACGTAAAAATGGTGATGAGATTTGTCCGGTGATCGACCAAGCATTAATGGTTACTATTGCAGGTATTGCGGCAGGACTTCGTAATACAGGCTGATGAAATAAGATGCCGGCTGTTAGCCGGCATCTTATACCAACCAGCTATCCGATGCGCATAATCGACTCTTCTACCTAATACCAACTTGCATAAAAATCTGCTCAATCTTGCTTGTCTCATCTTAGCCCCTTACAATGCGCTCTCTATAATGATTAATTTAATAACTTTTTATTGACCTGGTTAACACCTTTTAGACTTAACAAAAAATCACTTAGACAAGAGAATGACAATGAACGAAGAGAAAATCCAGGAGCTGGATACCCTAGGTTTACGTTGCCCAGAGCCTGTAATGATGATCCGTAAAACAGTACGAAAGATGCAGGAAGGTCAATTATTAATTGTAATTGCAGACGACCCGGCAACGACACGTGACATCCCCAGTTTTTGCAGATTTATGGATCATACTTTAGTTGAAGCCGATACCGACCAAGTGCCTTATCGATATTTAATACGTAAAGGCACTTAAATAACTTAGAGACAAAACACAGCTAAAAATAGCGTGTACTTTTGAGATATTTCCTGAAATTGTAAAATTCCATCCCAAGCTTTTTTATCCTGCCCAGACCGTCAGACTCCCCACTACAACCCTGCACGCTTCGAAGGCACGCTCGTATATCAAGATCAGCTGCACAACTAAACTTGCAGCAACTATCTTATCCTCCTTAGTCATTTGCATAAGCATATGATTTTTATTAACGATGGGCCAAACGAACAAAACGCTATAATAACCTCTAGTAATGTAAGAAATAAGTGTAAGGGATAGGCAGGTCATTAGTACAGAAAGAGTTTAGAGTGAAAAATAAGTTCATGTTTTTAAAAACACCCCTAATCAATATATTATTTGTATCTACACAGGCGTTTACAACTGAAGATTCTAAGGATTACGCTCTTCATCTCGGCGTATAAACACTGATCGGTGGTGTCGGACAATACTATTGGCAAGACTGGCGATACTCAATGGCAACCTGTCTTTCTGTTGGCGTTGCTAAAGAACTTTATGATGAAGCAGGT
>DATCZZ010000176.1:0-2337 GCA_036525635.1 Psychromonas sp.
GACTTATAATAATAGAAGTGTCGAAGTCGATTTTTACTCTGTTATTTCGACTCCGCAAACGCAAATAAATAATCAGGCTGAAAAACCATCCACCTACCTTCTCGAAGTTGATAACCCCTTAGTCGTTCCAATCAATAAAAAAATACGTTTTGTTTTAACCTCTGATGATGTTATTCATTCCTGGTGGGTACCCGATTTTGCCGTGAAAAAAGATGCTGTTCCCGGTTTTATTAATGAAGCTTGGACGCGTGTTAATGATGCTGGTATTTATCGTGGTCAGTGTGCCGAGCTGTGCGGTAAAAGCCATGGTTTTATGCCTGTTGTCGTTAACGCGATGGCAGTTGATGATTTTGAAAACTGGTTGTCTGAAGCGAAATTAGCGCAGCAAAATAAAGCGCAGGAAGCCCTGGCGTTAAAGTCCACAACCCTGTCTAAGGATGAGCTGATGAGTTTAGGCGAACAGGTCTATGTCGGCAATTGTGCAGTTTGTCACCAACCCACTGGGGGCGGATTGCCCGGGGTTTTCCCCGCACTAAAAGGCAGTGCGGTAGCAACCGGTGATGTTAATGCGCATATTGATATCGTCCTAAACGGCAGAACCGGTACAGCAATGCAATCTTTTGCCAAACAACTCTCACTTAAAGAGTTAGCGGCTATTGTCACCTATGAGCGTAATGCCTGGGGTAATGACACTGGGGATCTGGTGCAGCCGGTGCAGATTAGTAATGCGATGAGTGTAGCGGACGGTGGTGAATTAAAGACTGCGGAAGCCGCTGTACAGATAGCGGCTGTCGAAGAAGTTATTGCAGAGGTGGCGAACAGCGCAACGAAAACTGCTTTAGCAACCCCTGCGCCTGACAATACCGTCCTGGAAGCGTTAAGCAGAGAGCTGCTCATGTCCTTAGGGGAGCAAGATTATTTGACTTTCTGCGCCGCTTGCCATCAGCCAACTGGCCTTGGTATTACGGGGGCTTTTCCTGCATTAAAAGGCAGTGCGGTAGCAACCGGTGATGTTAATGCGCACATTGATATCGTCGTAAACGGCAGGGCAGGCACAGCAATGCAGCCCTTTGCAGCACAATTAACAGCTAAACAGATAGCGGCTATTGTGACCTATGAGCGTAATGCCTGGGGGAATGATACAGGGGATCTGGTGCAGCCAAACGACATTGAGCAAGCAATGCAGGGAGAACAATAATGACCGGCACAGTTGAAAGCAAGCAAGGCCCTTATCAGCAACCCACTGAAGATCATGCACCAACAGGCTTTAAACGCTGGATCTTCAGTACAAATCATAAAGATATCGGTACGCTTTATTTAGGCTTTTCACTGCTTATGTTCTTAATTGGCGGTGCCATGGCAATGCTGATCCGGGCGGAACTATTTCAACCTGGGCTGCAATTAATTGAACCGAATTTTTATAACCAAATGACCACTGTTCACGGTTTGATTATGGTCTTTGGTGCGGTTATGCCTGCCTTTGTTGGTCTGGCAAACTGGATGATCCCATTAATGATCGGTGCGCCGGATATGGCTTTACCGCGCATGAATAACTGGAGTTTTTGGATCTTACCATTTGCATTCACTATGTTATTGGGCTCTTTATTTATGGAGGGCGGCGGTCCTAACTTTGGTTGGACTTTTTATGCCCCTTTATCAACCACTTATAGTAATAACAATACTGCTTTGTTTGTTTTTGCAATACATATAATGGGGATTAGTTCGATCATGGGCGCAATCAACGTTATTGTCACCATTGCGAATTTACGCGCCCCCGGCATGACGTGGATGAAGCTGCCGATGTTTGTCTGGACATGGTTTATTACCGCTTTTTTATTAATCGCAGTGATGCCGGTGCTAGCGGGTGCCGTCACCATGGTTTTAACCGACAAATACTTCGGAACGAGCTTCTTTAATGCCATGGGCGGTGGGGATCCGGTGATGTTCCAGCATATCTTCTGGTTTTTCGGTCACCCTGAAGTTTATATTATGATCCTGCCTGCATTCGGAGTGATCTCTACCATAGTGCCGACTTTTTCGCGCAAAAAACTGTTTGGTTACCATTCTATGGTATATGCCACGGCCTCCATCGCCATCCTCTCTTTTGTTGTCTGGGCGCATCATATGTTTACCACCGGTATGCCGTTAGCTGCTGAACTGTTTTTTATGTACAGTACCATGCTTATTTCCGTGCCCACCGGCGTGAAAGTGTTTAACTGGGTAGCCACTATGTGGCGGGGCTCCATCTCTTTTGAAGTGCCGATGTTATTTGCAATTGCCTTTATCGTCCTGTTTACCATAGGCGGATTTTCAGGTCTGATGCTGGCTATTACTCCC
>DATCZZ010000177.1:0-4325 GCA_036525635.1 Psychromonas sp.
CCAAGGTGCTCACTGCAAAACCGCTGATATCTACTCTTCAGTGATACTACCGATTTCCAGCAGAGGAGCCGCTTCAATATTTTCAGCATTCATCATTGCCGATAAACGTTGTACGGAGGAGAGTAATAAACTCTGCTCCCAATCTTTAAGTTGCCTAAATTGGTCAATAAAACTTTCCTGCAGAGGTTGCGGTGCTTTGTCCAATAAAGCTTTGCCTGTGGCCGTCAGGTGTGGGTGTACTTTACGCTTGTCTTCCATACTGCGAATGCGTTGCACATAACCGTTACGTTCCAGCCTGTCGAGAATGGTTGTTGCTGTGGCTTGACTCATATTGGTATGTTTCGACAGCGCCCTAATGGTCACCTCTCCGAGCTCTTCTATCGAGCGCATCAAGATCAGTTGCGGTCCCGTTAAACCGACATCTTTACTGAGTTTTTTTGAGTGCAAATCAATAGCGCGAATTATTTGGCGGATTGAGAGCAAAACTTCTTCGTGTTTTTCCAAATTATTTATTTCCAGAATAGAGCTGTTAAGTAGCCTTCGAAAATAGCGCAGTTACTTCAGCTTGACAAGTATTGGCAGAGGATATTGCGGATCAGGTTTGCGCACAGAAAAACCAAAAACAATCTCGAAAGATAAACTGCCCCTGGATCCAGCGAACAGCTACTCACTTCCCCAGAGAACCTACCCCCATCGCAGAGCGCAATTATTCATTCTCAGGTTGATCTGCATCAGCGATTAAATAAGCATTTTTACACCTTTCATCTATTATTGTATGAAGGTGTAGCATTTTTTTCAGAGCTTAGCGAAGGGGAATAAAGATGAGTTTTCCTGAAATCAAAAAAAATTCTTTATCGGCATCTAAGCATAATCTAATTAACTATGAAGAGACTTATAAGCAATTCAACTGGCAGCAGGCAGAGCAACGCATTGCTGGCAATAAAAATGCGCTGAATATCGCCTATGAAGCACTGGATCGTCATGTAGAAGGGGGTTTTGGTGAACAAATTGCCATTCGCTGGTTAAGCAAGCAAGATCTTGCAGTCGATATCAGTTATGCGCAACTGCAGGAGCAAACCAGCCGTTTCGCCAACATCCTGAATAACTTCGGAGTCCAGCCCGGGGATACTGTGTTCGGTTTATGCAGCCGAGTGCCGCAATTGTACATAGCGTTATTAGGGACGCTTAAATTCGGTGCGGTATTCTCCCCCTTGTTTTCAGCATTTGGTCCTGAGCCTGTCCGTTCGCGCATGGAAATAGGCGAAGCACGTGTCTTAATTACCAGTGAAGCGCTTTATCTGAAAAAGGTCAAACCTTGGCGGGAGCAATTAACCAGCTTAAAATGGGTATTACTGTATAACGTCAGCGCCCCACTTCCTGAAAATTGTTATGATCTTGATAGCCTGTTAAAGGAGAGCAGTGCCAACTTCCCTACACGCCTCTGCGATCCGGAACAACTCGCATTATTACACTTTACCTCCGGTACAACGGGCAAACCTAAAGGCGCTATGCATGTTCATCAGGCAGTGATCTACCATAACATTTCGGGCTTTTATGCCCTGGATCTTAGACCGGGAGACCGTTATTGGTGCACTGCAGACCCCGGTTGGGTAACGGGGACCTCCTACGGCATTATTGCGCCTTTGTGCAATCGCGTCACCATGATTATCGATGAAGCTGAATTTGATGCTAACCATTGGTATCAGTTACTCAGCGAGCAGAAAATTAATGTTTGGTATACCGCTCCCACCGCTATCCGGATGTTAATGAAAGCCGGCGATGAACTGGCCGCTGAATATGATCTCAGTCAGTTACGCTTTATTGCCAGTGTCGGTGAGCCGCTTAATCCAGAAGCGGTAGTATGGGGACAAAAAGTGTTTGCCATGCCCTTTCACGATAACTGGTGGCAGAGCGAAACCGGCGGCATCATGATCGCCAACTTTGCCAGCACAGATGTGCGCCCCGGTTCAATGGGTAAACCCTTACCCGGTATTGAAGTCGCGATTATGCAGCATATTCAGAACGGGCAACCCACAGTAACAACAAAAGCAAATCAGATCGGTGAGCTAGCATTAAAAAAAGGTTGGCCGTCAATGTTCCGTGGTTACCTGCATGAAGAGCAACGTTATCAGAAATGTTTTGTCGGCGACTGGTATTTAACCGGAGACTTGGCAATGTGTGACGCCGATGGTTATTACTGGTTTGTTGGCCGAGCGGATGACGTAATTAAAAGCTCGGGACATTTGATCGGTCCTTTTGAAGTAGAAAGTGTATTAATGGAGCACCCCGCCGTCGCCGAGGTGGGTGTGATCGGTTTACCAGACGAAGTCGCAGGTGAAATAGTGAAGGCCTTTGTTGCCCTTAAACCAGGATATGAGGGCGATGAGAGTTTACGTAAAGCTTTATTAGGCCATTCACGTAAACGTTTAGGCGCAGCTGTTGCACCAAGGGAAATTGTTTTCCGGAAAAATTTACCCAAAACACGCAGCGGCAAGATCATGCGCCGTTTATTAAAAGCGCGCGAACTCGGATTGCCGGAAGGTGATATTTCCACTCTTGAAAGTGATGAAGCCTAACGTTAGCCGATAAGTTTGCCAAGGAGATAATCTTATGAGCAATAATAAATTGCATATCAATCCTCTTCATTTACATTTTTTGCTCAAACAGATGATCCGCATTCGCCGCTTCGAAGAACGTTGTGTCAGTCTCTATAACCAGGAAAAAATTCGCGGGTTTTTACACTTATATAACGGTGAGGAAGCGATTGCGGTTGGCGTCATGCAGGCATTAACTGATCAGGATGCGGTATTAGCGACTTATCGGGAACATGGCCATGCGCTGGCAAGGGGGCTTAGCATGCACGCGATTATGGCAGAGATGTTTGGTAAAGCCAGTGGCTGCAGCGGAGGACGGGGCGGATCGATGCACCTGTTTGATAGTAGCTTACGTTTTTATGGCGGTAACGCTATTGTAGCTGGCGCTTTACCCATTGCCGTGGGCCTCGCGCTAGCAGATAAGATGCTGCAGCGGAAAACAGTAACTTGCTGTTTTTTCGGCGAGGGTGCTGTCGCTGAAGGGGAGTTCCATGAGAGCCTGAATCTTGCCAAATTATGGCAACTGCCTATCCTGTTTGTCTGTGAAAATAATCTTTATGCCATGGGCACAGCCCTGGAGTTTGAAGAATCCAACCCCAAAATTCATGTAAAAGCGGCAAGTTATGGCCTAGCTGCGCAAGTTGTAGATGGCATGAACGTGATTGATGTTGAAGCGGCCGCAAAACTCGCCTGTACCGCCATACGCAATGGTGCAGGTCCGCATTTTATGGAGTGTCAGACTTATCGTTTCCGCGGTCATTCTATGTTTGATACCCAGCTTTACCGCAATAGCGACGAAATTGAGCAATGGAAGAAAAAAGGACCGGTTCTCCTGTTAAGCCAATGGTTAAAAGAAAATCATCAAATCGAGCCAGAAGAGCTGCAGGCTATCGAGATCGCGGTAGAGAAGGAGATAGATGAAGCAGTACGCAGTGCAGATGCGGCTGAAATAGAACCCGTCGAAAGTTTGCTGAAACACGTATATAAAGAGGTTTCTCATGGATAAAATAACCTTCAGAGATGCGTTTAAAGCCGCTATGGTTGAAGCTTTGAATCAAGATCCCCGGGTCTTTCTGATGGGGGAAGACGTCGGTAGATACGGTGGTTGTTATGCCGTTTCTAACGGCTTGCTCGACACCTTCGGTGCGCAACGTATTATTGATACCCCCTTAGCTGAATCAGGCTTTGTCGGTGCAGGCATAGGTGCAGCAATGGGTGGTATGAAACCTATTGTCGAAATCATGACGGTAAATTTCAGCCTGCTGGCACTAGATCAAATCATCAACAACGCAGCAACATTGCGGCATATGTCCGGCGGACAGATATCGGTCCCCCTCGTCATTCGTATGTCCTGCGGGGCAGGAAAACAATTGGCAGCCCAGCACTCCCATAGTTTTGAAGGCCTGTATGCGCATATTCCCGGTTTAAAAGTACTTTATCCGGGCACCATAGGCGATGCGCGCTATATGCTGAAAATGGCACTGGATGATCCCGATCCGGTGATTATTTTTGAACATGTGATGCTCTACAATCAAGAGGGCGAACTGCCCGAAAAACATACCATTGCGCCAATGGAAAAAGCGGTTATTCGCAGAACAGGGCAGGATCTAAGCATTATTACCTGGGGAGGTTGCTTATATAAAGCACTGGATGCCGCAGAACAACTTGCGAGACTGGGTATTAATGCAGAAGTTGTTGATTTACGCTGCTTGCGCCCTTTGGATAGGGCAA
>DATCZZ010000178.1:0-2479 GCA_036525635.1 Psychromonas sp.
CGGGGATAATCCTTTCGTTGCCGCCATAGAAGAATGCCAGCAATAATTGCCTAAGCTGCTGCACCCGCACTTTATACAATAGTCTATCAGTCGCTGTTTTGAAGAACACTTAAAAACAGCGACACTCTGTATCTTCAAGTAGTCTGGGTGTAAAATCATCACCAGATGAAGTTAAAGAAATCAGCTTAAAGATACCCTGGTTTTTTATTTCTCTGCTTTTTGCTCAAAGGGGCGCAGGCTTTAGCCTGCTTGGTTCTGACAGGTAATGTTGATAGCGGTATCGGTCATTCGGGAGTTTTCGCTTGCGGCGCTTGTTGTAACTTTCATTGTTGGAGTTCCACCCCTGACGCTTACACTCAGCCAATGCGGCATAAACAAAAAAGGCGAGCCTCGCTCGCCTTAGTCACTGTTTACTTTTCTGCTTTCTGTTTTTTCCTGTTCTTAAAATAACCAACCGCCTTAACGAGAACAACAGCCAACAGCCCCCAGAAAACCGCGTGGTAAAAAAGATGAAATGCACCTTCGCCCAGGGCGTGATCTTCATGGGCAAAGGCTTGTGTGCTGAGCAGTAGGGTAAAGATAAGGGTAAAATATTTCATGTTTTTTTCCTGTTTATAATGGTATTCAATGGTAAATAGGTTAAATCTGCAGCATGCCTTCAGTTTCAATAAAACTGATGATTTCATTCAAGCCCTGCCGGGTTTTCATATTGCTGAAGATGAAGGGTTTATCGCCACGCATCTTTTTGGCATCCCTGTCCATCACCTCTAATGACGCGCCAACCAACTCAGCAACATCAATTTTATTGATGATTAACAGATCCGATTTGGTGATACCCGGCCCGCCCTTACGCGGGATTTTATCGCCTGCAGAGACGTCAATAACATAAATGGTTAAATCCGACAGTTCCGGGCTAAAGGTTGCGCTGAGATTATCGCCGCCACTTTCGACCAGTACAAAATCAAGATTGGGGTGGCGCGCATGCAACTCGTCAATGGCAGCAAGGTTCATCGAAGCATCTTCACGAATTGCCGTGTGCGGGCAGCCGCCGGTTTCAACCCCGATGATGCGATCCGGAGAGAGGGCATCATTGCGGGTTAAAAACTCAGCATCTTCACGGGTATAAATATCATTGGTGACTACCGCCATATCGTATTTATCGCGCAGGGCTAAACACAGGGTGCTGAGCAGGGCGGTTTTGCCTGATCCGACAGGACCGCCGACACCGATTCGTAACAGTTGTTTTTTTCTCATAGTAAATAGTTTCTCTTAGTGTTGACATGTAAATGATAGATATCAGAAAATAATATTTAAGCGCCTGATTATGAACGAAATAAGCGTGTATATTGCGTCTCGTGCCAGGCGCTTGCCATGGCCAATCTTGGCAGGCTCGCGCCAATTTGCCGGTCATTTAAACTGTTGGCCAGATTGATTGCTTTTTCGACCAGTTCACTCAACGCAAACAATAGATTTTGCGCCTGTGTCTGCCCTAGGGGCACTAATTTTGTCGCGGCCGCCACCTGGTTATCGATATAAGTCCAGCAGAAACCGCTTTGCGCCGCTAACAGATCGATCTCACATAGATGCGCCGTGACAGCAAAAGCACTGACAAAACTTATTTCGGGCAGATCTAATAGCGGCAGATAATCTTCGCTATTTATACTCCCCAGTTGTTTTAATAAGCGCACCAGGGCTTTACCCATAGCCACATCCGCCAAATAGAGCTCATTACTTTCCCGGCAGGCAAGCAAATGCTGATTCCAGTCAATAAAGGCTGCAAAATCATCCTCCTGCACGGCGAGGTAAAGCCGCTTTAAGATAGATAAATCAGTACGGGCGATCGCTTCGGTTAAATTCAATTCAACCCATTGGCGGGTTGTTTGAGCGTTGCTTATCCAGCCGCTTTCAACCGCAAACTCCAGCCCCTGGGAAAATGAAAATCCACCCACGGGCAGGTTGGCACTGCATAACTGCAGTAACCTGTTGAGTTTAAGCGGTGAGGCCTTAATGGGCATGGGAATGACTGCGGCCACCATAGGCTCCATTTTCAGGTTCGAATACAGCCGGGGTTTTATTAATGCTTAAACCGTATTTTTCCGCCAGCCCTTCCAGTACGTGATCCGGTTTAAAACGCACCCAAAGCTCGCCAATCTGCAATGAGGTGTGGCGGTTACCCAGGTGGTAGCAAACTTTACTGAATGCTAACCAATCCTGTGCTACCGCAGTGGATACATCTTCCGCCTTGCCTTTAACTTCAATCAGCAGGCCACATTCTGTTTTGAGTATTTCACCCACTAATAAAGGGTGGCCGCGCTCTACAAATATGCCGATCTCCTTCCCCTGATCGGTTTGCCCTTTAATGCGTGCTTTTTTACGCGTATCCTGATCTAAGGTAATAGTGTCATCAATCGGGTTGTGGGTATGATCCAGTCGTTCAAAAACTTTTAACATCTTCTTATTCCATCTGAAATTTTATTAA
>DATCZZ010000179.1:0-3037 GCA_036525635.1 Psychromonas sp.
CGGGTGATTGATCGTTACGTGATATCAGCATCTGTTGATGGCGTAGCCAGCCGCCAAAATTTAAAGGTGGGCGATACGGTTAAGCAAGGGCAGGTACTGTTAGGGATCACCGCATTACAATCACAGGTGTTGGATCCGCGAAGCCGTGCTCAGGCTCAGGCCCAGGTAGCCGCAAGAAAATCGGCTTTACAGGCTGCACAAGAACAGGCAAATGCAGCGTCGGCGTTGGCACAATTAGCAATTAATGAATTAGCACGGCTGCAGCCATTGTTGGAACAAGCTTTGATTTCACGTGAAGTCTTTGATAAGGCGCAAACCGAGGTGCAAACGACAGCGGCGTCTAAACGTTCAGCATATTTTCGAGTGGAAGTGGCTAAATATGAACTGGAAGCTGCGCGCACTGCTCTGCAATACTCAGCAGCCGTTGACAGCGGAGAACCGGTAGAGCAAGTGCTGGTTCGCTCACCGATAGATGGAAAAGTTCTTAAAGTTGCTCGTGAATGCGCAGGGCCTGTACGTACTGGTGATCCATTGCTGGAAGTGGGCGACCCTTCTGCACTGGAAGTAGAAGTTGATGTGCTTTCAGCCGATGCGGTGAAAATAAAGCCCGGAATGAGGGTTCTGTTTGATCGCTGGGGAGGTGACAAACCATTAGAGGGGCTGGTTCGAGTAGTCGAACCGGTTGGCTTTACCAAAGCGTCAGCACTTGGGGTTGAAGAACAACGCGTGCTCATTATTTCTGATTTTGTTTCTGAGGCTGAACTTTGGAGTCGGCTTGGAGATGGTTATCGCGTTGAGGCGAATTTTGTTTTATGGCAGAAGAAAAATGTTCTGCAAATACCGGCGAGCAGTTTATTTAGATATAACGGTGGATGGGCAGTGTTTATTATTGAGAGTGATCGTGCAGTAAGGCGTGAAGTTAAAGTAGGTCAGCGTAATGGTTTGATTGCACAGATTCTTGAGGGGGTAAATGATGGTGCGCTGGTTATCAACCACCCCAATGATGAAGTGGATGATGGTCAGCGCGTAGAAGTCCGATCATTTGATTAACACAAATGTGTGATTCATAGATATAGTTTCAATTGTCCAAACTTTAAATCTACCTTGTATAAGGTTCGTATATAAACTTGGCGGTTATACATTAAAAGAAATTGCAGAGTACTTTGCTCTTCATTATTCCCCAGTGAGCCATGTTGTGGCAAATGGCAAGACCTGGCCCTCATCCTTTTCTTTCACTTGCGTAGCTAGGAAAGCTAGTCTAAGCTCCCGCTCGATCACGTTAGCGAAAATATGTATAGGCGTGTCCACGTCCCTCAAATTTTAAATAGGTAACTCATGAATATTATTACCGTTCCAGAAATGGCTAAACCAGAACTTAAAAATCACCACAAAGCCCGTCATATGAAAAAAATGGCGATTGGTCCTTTTGCTCAAACTTGCGCAGAGATCCGTTTTAGTGGCGACATTGAAAAGTTCGACCAAGTCGACACTGCTTTAATTGAATGCCAACAGCAACAAGGTTGGGATTTGTTTCTTGCTTATTTTAATGAGCAATACCACGTGGCGATTAACTTCTTCACAGAACAAGAAGACGTCAATGCAGTGCTAGAAATGACTAACGCAATCCTTGTTAAGGAACTAGGCGGAGTTGAGTTACAAGTGTTAGTGGGTGACGCTAACTACGGCGATTGGGACAGCTGCTACACAGATTAATCGGCTAAAGAGAAGCATCGCCAGCAAGGTCTGGCAATGCGTTTATTATAGTAAAATATGTAGGTAGTTAGACAAGAACAAATAGCCAAGCTATTGCCCTGCTTCTACCATTGCTTTTATTTTCTACACCTTTTCAAAATGGTTAAGCTGATGAATGCTTACCCACCAGCTGGCCGCTTCTATTAATAATTCTGGATTATCATTGTTGTTGAGAAAAGGTATGTCCTGCCTTTTTCTGTAATGAAATCATGATGATCCTATATTGTGGTAGATATACGGCCTGGAACAGATGCTAATTATTAAAAAAGGCAAAAAGAAAGAGCTGACCCTCGCCTCCTGACGAAATACTGAGCTCAGACCTTAATGCAGTGCCATTCTAACCTGTCCCTAGAGTTTTCTGTTAGATAAAAAAATGATAATAGTCTATGGTTAAATTGACTTAATTATAAGGTTTTATCATGACATTCTGGAGCACACAATGGACGATAATTCAAAACTGCCGGATCAAGATTTCACTCAGGCGGAACAATCTGAAGATACTACTTTGATACCTAATGAGCGACGACGTTTTTTACAAGGTGCAAGCCTAGCGACTATAACGGCCTTGCTTGGTGTGTCGGCTATTCCCTTTCACAAAAACATGGCCGAAGGGTTAGTACCTATAGCACTTGCGGATGATACTGAAGGCAATGCAGCTCTGGGTAAAGATGGTCTTACGATCCACAATGATCGTCCAGTGAACGCAGAGCCAGCCGCACATTTGTTGGATGACCGTATTACCCCACAAAGTCGCCACTTTATTCGCAATAATGGCAACCCACCCACATCTATGAATGTTGATACTTGGACCCTCACTGTTGATGGATTGGTTGATAATCCGATGACGCTTTCAATAGCAGATCTTAAGAATAAGTTTGACGTTGTAACCAAGCAGCTAGTTATTGAATGTGGCGGTAATGGCCGCGCATTTTTTAACCCTCCAGCTACAGGTAACCAGTGGGGTTACGGTGCGGTTGGTTGCTCTGAATGGACTGGGGTTCGCTTAGTTGACGTTCTTAAAGAAGCCGGTATTAAAGACAGTGTCATTTATACTGCTCATGAAGGCGCAGATACCCATCTATCAGGTAAGGCTGGTAAGCTTGCCATCTCTCGCGGCGTTCCAATTAAAAAAGCAATGGATCCAAATATACTGATCGCTTTTGAACAAAATGGAAAACCGATCCACCCAATGAATGGCGCGCCGCTTCGCTTAGTTGTTCCTGGCTGGCCGGGCAGTTGTTCTCAAAAATGGCTGACACGAATTTATTTACGCGACATTGTCCAC
>DATCZZ010000180.1:0-2419 GCA_036525635.1 Psychromonas sp.
GGCAGGAAGTTATGCTGCTTCAGGGCAGCCCCTACTGGCTTTAGTTTCTTCAGAAGTGGATATTATTGCCGATTTTCGTGAAAAGAGCTCCCGTCATGCAAGCACGGGCAGCCATGCCTTGATAGCCTTTGATAGAGAGCCCGGTCCGATTTACTCAGCCTCAGTTACAAGCCGAGATGCGGGTGTCAGTAGCGGTCAATTTTCAGCCAACGGTAATCTTGCAACACCGACAACATCAAGCCGCTGGGTACGCGATGCACAACGTATGCGTTTGCACCTGACATTAGATGGGGAATCTCCAAGCGCATTACCTACAGGCGCACAGGCAACTGTGCAGCTGCTACCTGAAAACAGTTTTTTTGCCTGGCTCGGCACCATACAAATCCGACTACTAAGCCTATTGCACTACATCTACTAAGGTCTGACGATATGATTTTGTGGCATACCCCCTTATCTGAAAATGATATTCGCCGCTGTCTGCGCAGTGCAACGGGTGCAACACTGGGGTTCACTCTCTGCAAGTTTTTCAACTGCGGTTATGGTGTGTTTTTCACAGTGGTTCCCATACTGTTGTTGGGAATGGTTCCGAAAATGAACGCTAAGATGGCCCAACAATGTATCGCGGCGGCCGTAGTCTGTGCTATTGAGGTCGGCATTTTCGGCGGACTTTTCGGCAGCCATCCGGCTCTGATGAGCACCATTGCTTTTTTCTTATTTCTATCTAAGTTCGCTTGTATGTCAAAAGGAAGCTTGTTTCTATTTGCTACAAACTGCGTGCTGAATTTAAGCATTATGCTGCATTTTGCGAGCTACCCGGGAACCAATGTCAATGATCTTATTTTTACCAATCTAGGGGCGAGTCTGCTGTCGGTTGTTATCGCATTTATGATGGTTGCGCTGATTCCAGATATACAGGTAAAAATAGCTACCAAGCCTCATGCACCGCCCACGCAGGCAAAGCAGATACAGCGCATGCGCCATGAAACACTATTAGGCGCATCAATGGCAACCTTATCGTTTCTGGTATTTCAGATTTTTGATCTGCAGGATTCCATGTCTGCTCAGGCGACAACCATTTTACTGTTATTTCCAATGCACTGGAACGGCGCATTGAGTTATGCCCGAAAGCGTGTAATGGGGACGATATTAGGCGTCAGCATGGGTTTAGCCGTGCAGCTTTTTTTATACAATTGGTCAGGGGTGTTAATTTTAATCATCCCCTTACTGTGGATTGGATTAATGCTGGGAAGCTATGCCCACGCCAAGGAGGGTGGCGGTTCGGGAATAGGCTTTGCTATGCTGACCACACAGGGGATCCTGTTCGGACAATACCTTGCCCCAGAGAGTGATTTTGTCTTCAACGCACTGTACCGGGTGAGCAGTATCCTGATTGCCGTTATTGTCACGCTGTTTGTGTGCTACCTGATCCACCGCCTGCTCAACAGTTTCCCGGCAACACGCTTTGGCCAATAAAAAACGGGGTCGTTAAAGAGAATAACCAAAAAAACAGCAGCATTTTCCATTAAAGAGGGAAAGCATCTGCAAAGCTCTTATTAAATCAATAAGTCAGCCCGGATTGGATTAAATACGCAACAGGCATCAATTAACGCTTTGGCGGTTAGTTTAGGCACCCCGTAAACGACTGTTTCAACTCCGTAAGATTGTTTTACTTTGTCCAATAAAATAGCAAAATCTCCATCACCGGAAAGCAGAACAATCCTATCAACCTGCGCGGCTAACTCCATAATATCGATGGTGATTCCCACATCCCAATCGCCCTTGGCGGTGCCGTCACAACGCTGAATAAAAGGTTTGAGTTTCACTTCAAAACCCAGGTGCGTTAATACGTCCTGGAATTTTTTCTGCTGATTATCCGCGCGCTCAATTGCATAAGCATAGGCGTTTACTATCTCGCCCTGTTGCCGTATCTGCTGCCATAATTTGCGATAGTTAAACTGTCTTTTATAAGCTTGGCGGGTGGTGTAGTAAATGTTCTGCACATCGGCAAATACAGCAATTTTTTTCATATTTTCAGTTTATCTTATTGATTTATAGATTTAAAGTATAGGCAAACGGGCATAAAAAAACCTTAAATAAAGGCTTATTTAAGGTTTTTCTGAGAGTGTTAGAAGGTTAACAGACTACCCGCCGACAAAATTTCCACGCACTGAACGATGTTTTTTATTACTTGCCGTATTAGCCCCGGAACGTTGACCATCATGATGCTCTACATGTGTTTTTTTCGGTTTTTTAGGTTTGGGCGGACGGTTATCCAATACCGAAGGAGGTAACGGCTGACCGGGTTCAAAGCCAGCTAAGGTCGTACGCGGGATCACTTTTTTAATTAACTTTTCAATGTCCTTCAGCAGCTTAAACTCTTCGTTACATACTAATGAGAGGGCCTGCCCATCATTACCCG
>DATCZZ010000181.1:0-3390 GCA_036525635.1 Psychromonas sp.
AACGGTTGCCTTGAAGGTGATTTTTGATAACCATGGTAATTTGCACTGCAGCGAACAAAACTAATGCACCTGTAGCGGTATCCAATGAAATATAGGCAAAGGAAAAACTACAGGCATAAATAAATAACATCAAAGCCGAGAACCAGCTTGATTTAGCTTTTACAGCGCGAATTGAATGAGATTGATGTTTAACACTAAGCAGAATGGTCAGCATAACAATAGCTGATAATAAACGAACCATGGTAAAACCAGCAGCGTCTATCTCGCCTGACCCTAAAGCCAGGCGGGCAAGAATTGAATTAGCAGCAAACGCCAGCAGCGCTAAAACAGAAAACAAAAATGTTGTTATCCTTGGCGACGGGCGTAATAGCAAATTTTATCCTCTTGAATTATCTTAATTTATTGCAATACACCTTTAAAAAATGATCGGTAACTTTGATCAGGTTATTACACGACAATAAAAGCGCTGACAAGACCAATCAGACCACCAAAAACGCCACCCCATATAACTAACCAGCCTAAGTGGCGCTTGATCATCGTTTGGATAATCTCTTTAACAATAGTCGGTGTTAATTCATTTAAACGCTGCTCAATAATCTGCTCAACTTTATCCAAGATATCATGCATTGTCTGCGGCTGCTCAACTTCGTCTTTTAACAGGGCAATAAACTTGTCATCATTGCTCATATCAATAATTGATTTTTTCATATGCTTAATAAAAGGTTCGCGCAACGGTATTAACGCCTCTTTACCGCCGAACATGGCTAGCATGCCGCCAAATGATGAGGCCATAATGACATCCACCAGCCCGTCATAAGTGGGCTCTAAATCAACTTTTTCAATTACCGGTGCAAGATCGATACTCGCAGCGGAAAAGGAGCCGGCACTTAAAAAACGGTCTACATTTTCCAAGGTAAAAAACTGCTCCATCATTAATCTGTGAATACTTTTTTTGAATTCCTCAAAATGAGCTGGAACAACACCTGAACCATACAAAAAAGGTACTTTTTCAAATAACATGAAAACGGCTAACCAGTTAGTTAATGCGCCAGATAGTGCAAATAAACCAACCATGGTTAACACTGCTGCAATCTCTGTTTCACCTAATAATAAACCGATCCCTAATATTGCCGCAGATACCAAATTAGTGAGTAAACTCTTGCTCATTTTTCATCCTGTTTTACATTTTTTTTTTGACACAAAAAATCCAGTGCCGGAGCGACTGGATTTGTTATTTTATACGCAAATTACTTGAAGTATTACTGGCCTTGTATTTCTTCCCGCAATTTTAAACTGCGTAACGCTTTGTCCAATACACCATTTACAAATTTGTAACTTTCGTCAGTAGCAAAATCTTTGGCTAATTCAATCGCTTCATTCAAGACTACTTTGTGTGGAACATCAGTACGGTAGGTTAACTCAAACATCGCCAAACGTAATACCGCCTTATCTACCATATCCACATCTTCTATTTTGCGGGAAAGATAAGGAGATAATTTTTCATCTAAAGAATCAACACGGTGAACAACACCGGTTAATAACTCTTTAAAATAAGGCACATCTGTTTTTGATAAATCTTGATCAACACTAAACTGCTCAATAATTTGACCGACGCCTAATTTGGTCATTTGCCATTGATAGATGGCCTGTACCGCAAATTGACGTGCGCGCCTACGTTCAGCTGGTTTCATTTTCATTAGCCCAGTTCCGCCATCACATTTACCATCTCTAATGCGCTTAAAGCAGCTTCACTGCCTTTATTACCCATTTTAGTACCGGCACGCTCAATCGCTTGTTCAATTGAATCTGTGGTTAATACGCCGAAGGCAACAGGCACATCAAACTCCAAAGAGACTTGAGCAAGCCCTTTATTACATTCATTAGCAACAAATTCAAAGTGCGGAGTTCCGCCACGAATCACAGTGCCCAAAGCGATGATTGCATCAAACTTTTTCGAAGCGGCAACACGTTTAGTGGCCAATGGAAGCTCAACGGCACCAGGCACACGCACGACGGTAATATTCTCGTCAGCAACCTGACCAGTACGCTTAAGGGTATCAACTGCCCCGGCTAATAACTGCTCGTTAATAAAGCTGTTAAAACGAGAGATAACGATTGCGATTTGCGCTTGCGGTGCGGCTAAGCCACCTTCAATAATTTTCATTTCCTACCCTTATTGCGAAATTTTGTGAATTCTAACACATTTTTATTATTTGTTAACTGTATTACGAACTGCAATACATACCGGCAAATTATTTATTCAGTGATGTAATCAACCACTTCTAAACCAAACCCTGACAGTGAATGATATTTTTTTTCGGAGCTTAACAGGGCCATTTTCTGCACGCCTAAATCACGCAGGATTTGCGAACCAACACCAACGCGGCGGCTGACCCCCTGCGGTTTAATTACCGCACGTTCGCCACTGTCTTCATTGGCAATCTGTTTAATCTGTTCAATCAATGATCCCGGCGTTTCCTGATGGCCTAACATAACCAGCACACCACCCTCTTTCTGCAGGCGTTGCAGTGCATTATTGAGAGGCCAGGTACGCTGCCCCAGACGATCTGAAAAGAAATTATCGCTGAATGTATTTTGTAAATGCACGCGTACGTTTGTTGTTTGCCCGGGTTTAATCTCACCCTTTACTAAGGCAAAATGAACCTGTTTATCGATAGTGTCCTGATAAGCAATCAAATCGAACTCACCGAACTCCGTGGGTAATTTACAGCTGCTTACACGTTCAATAGTAGTTTCATTATTATTACGGTATTCAATTAAATCAGCCACCGTACCTAATTTCAAACCATGTTTTTCTGCAAAAATCTCAAGATCGGGACGACGCGCCATCGAGCCATCCTCGTTTAATATTTCAACAATTACAGCTGCCGGCTCTCGACCAGCTAATCGCGCTAAATCACAGCCGGCCTCGGTATGTCCGGCACGGGTCAACACACCACCAGCCTGCGCTTTAAGCGGAAAGATATGGCCGGGCATCACAATATCAGCTGGCTGCGCATTTTTAGCAACGGCTGCTTGAACCGTAACGGCGCGATCTGCGGCGGAAATCCCTGTTGTCACGCCAACTGCAGCTTCGATAGATACAGTGAAGTTGGTAGAAAATGCGGCAGTATTAGCATCGACCATTAACGGCAGTTTAAGTTGCTCACAGCGCTCGGCTGTTAAAGTCAAACAAACCAGACCGCGACCATTGGTCGCCATAAAATTAATTGCTTCAGGGGTAACCAGATCGGCAGCCATAATAAGATCGCCTTCATTTTCACGATCTTCATCATCCATCAAAATAACCATTTTACCTAAACGAATATCTTCGATAATTTCAGCGGTAGTATTTAATTTCATTTTTTTTCCTATTATTCTTTTCCGGCT
>DATCZZ010000182.1:0-3284 GCA_036525635.1 Psychromonas sp.
GCGGGCAATGGCCACTCGTTGACGTTCTCCACCGGATAGGGTGGCGGGCGGTCTGTCAAGCAGCGCAGTGAGGCCTAATATAGTGCAAATATTTTTAAATTTAACTTTTCTTTGCTGTGGCGCTAAACGGCGGCGACCGAAATTGAGATTATCGCGTACATTAAGATGAGAAAATAAACTCGCCTCTTGAAAAACATAGCCTATTTCCCGTTGATGCGGGGGGACAAAAATGCCTTTTTCCGAGTCCTGCCAAACGCTGTCGCCGATGGCGAAATAGCTGCCGGGCAATTTTTCCAGTCCGGCCATGGCGCGCAGGCAGGTTGTTTTGCCTGAGCCTGACGGGCCAAACAGTGCGGAGACACCCTGCCCAGGTAGGGTTAATCTTATATCGAGATTAAAATCATTGCGCTCAACCTGAAAGCGGGCATTAATCATACTCATATTACCTGCCTTCTTGGCGATTGGTAGTTGGCACTCTGCCTGCTTTTGGAGTGGCCATTAACCGTCAGTTTTCTTTTGCATTGATAGTTAATGCAGTAGATAAGTAACAGGCCGATAAAAGAGACCAGCATCATGCCGCCGGCCAGCCAGTGCGCCTGGGCGTATTCCATCGCCTCCACATGGTTGTAGATTTCAACGGATAATACCCGGGTTTCTCCGGGAATATTGCCGCCGATCATTAATACCACGCCGAATTCTCCGATGGTGTGGCAGAACCCCATCACTGCAGCAGTAAAGAAACCCGGCTTCGCCAGGGGCAGGGCGACCTGCCAAAATGTTGCAACCGGGCCGGCCCGTAAGGTTGCCGCGACTTCTAATGGCCGTTTGCCAAAAGCCTCAAAGGAGTTCTGCAGGGGCTGGACCACGAAGGGGAGAGTGTGCACCGCACAGGCAATGGCGATTCCCGCAAAGCTGAAAGGCAGGCTACCCAAGCCGATAAAGGTGGAAAACTGACCGAACGGACTATTTGGTCCGAGCATAAGTAATAAATAAAATCCTAAAACAGTAGGCGGTAATACCATCGGCAGGGTACACAGGCTGCCGATAATAGGTTTTAATTTTGAATCTGTCTGTGAAAGCCACCATGCAAGGGGCGTTGCTAATGCCAGCAGCAGCAAGGTAACAATAATTGCCAGTTTTAAGGTTAACCAGATCACAGACAAGTCAGGCATTAGGCATCCACCTCATAACCAAATGAGCGAATAATTTGCAGCGCAGCGGGACTTTTTAAATAGGCTAAAAACGCGCGCGCAGCCGGGTTATCCATACCTTTATTAAGCAGGACGGCATCTTGTTGAATAGGCTGGTAGAGCGTGCCGGGAATAATCCAAGCCGATCCTGAGGTTATTTTACCGTCGTTTGTCACCTGCGAAAGGGCGATGATCCCCTGTTGGACATTGCCGTTGCTCACATATTGAAAAGTCTGGCCGATATTCTGTCCGAGCACCAGCTTATTTTCGAGTTGTTCATAAATACCCAGATTTTTTAATACCCGGACGGCTTGTTCACCGTAGGGAGCTGCTTTGGGATTGGCGATCGCTAAATGGAGCAGATCCGGTGATTTAAGGCGTGCTCCTTGCGGATCGATAAGCGCGGGATCATTTGACCAGAAAACCAGTTTTCCTTTTGCATAGGTAAACTGGCTTTCTTTCACCGCCAGTTGCTGTTCCACCAGTTTGGTAGGCCTTTTTTGGTCTGCCGCTAAGAATATCTCGAAGGGAGCACCGTTGCTTATTTGCGCATATAGCTTGCCGGTTGCCGCAACTGAAATCTGTACTGTATCGCCTGTTTGCGACTCAAATTGCGCTGCCAACACCTTTAAGGGTTTGAAAAAATTACCCGCGACAGCAATGCGGACCTCACCGGCAAAGGAAAAACTGCTGCTTAGCAGCAAAATGGTGCTGATAAATTTAGTTAACAAAGTCATAAGCAATTCCTGTTAGGTGAATAATACCAATCTAGGTAAATGTCTAATCAATCTTGCTGGTTAAAATTACTGATAAGTTGGTTGTTTTCAATCACACACGCCAGCTATTGCTCAATCAAACGCCTTGCTCTCATTAATTTTTCCGGCGCAATATCAGATCATTTGCTTACCCAGTTTGGTATAAGCGCCGTCAAAGACGGCACTTACTGATCCTAATTTACAGACCTAATTCAGCTTTAATACTGTCTAACCATTGCGTTAAGCGTTGTTCCGTTAAATTTGCCTGATTATCCATGTCCAGCACTAGACCGACAAATTCATCACCGTCTAACGCAGCCGAATTATTAAATTCATAGCCTTTGTTCGGCCAGCGGCCAATCATAGTTGCGCCTGCAGCAGAGAAAATTTCATAAAGCTCACCCAGTGCATCAACAAATTCATCAGGATACCCCTCTTGATCGCCAAGACCGTAAAGCGCGATGGTTTTACCGCTGAAATCCGCGTCCTCAAGATCGCCAACCATCTCTTCCCAACTTTCACTTTCACAGTCAACCGACAAGCCGGGAAGTTCGCCTTCACCAAGGGTTGGGGTGCCAATGATCAAATTATCAAACGCGAGCAGATCCTCGATTGAGCAGCGGTTGATGTTAACCGGTTTAGCAACATCATCACTGCCAAGCATTTTATAAATTTGCTTCGCTACTTTGCGTGTTTTACCCGTATCTGTTCCAAAAATAATACCTGTTTTAGCCATTGTGATTCTCCTTTCAAGTTAAAATCGCTATCTGATTATTCATATTGCAGGATATATGCCTGTTCCTTTTTTAGTTTTATTGTCTTCTTAATATGTTGATTTTAAAGGTTTTTATTGTCTTCTTTATTTTTGTGCGGATTTTGTGATTGTGGTATTTAAGACAACAAGTACAATTTTTTTAAACAATCAGGACAATTGTATGAGACATAACAAAGGCCTGTATTGTGTTCGGTAAACTGCGTGAATGCTGTGCAATGCTGAAAAGGAGGATAACGCGTTGTTGCTTGGAATAGTTGCCTGGAATAATTTTTCTGGTGCAATACAGGGTCATATAATAATGCATTGCTTATAAGCGCATTGCGTGCATAACTATCTGCTCACTCCTGCTGGTTGAATCCAGTGATAACCTCGATCTTTTCAATCAGACACGCCTGCTATTGCTCATCAAAAGCTTGCCCCCATTCCTTTGCCCTACGCATTTAATTAAGCGCTATGCTATAAGTCGTGGAGGTAGCCTGTCTTGAACCTGCCTTGCCCACCGCCGGGCGGCGGGCTGCATGATTTTTTTGAATATTAATCGATAATTACACCATTTTTATTGAT
>DATCZZ010000183.1:0-4444 GCA_036525635.1 Psychromonas sp.
GGTGGTGACGCAGATGTAAAGCGCGCTCGGTAAACAGCATGTTTAAACCATCCTGGCGCTTTATCAAAGGTAACAAAACGGCGGCTTTTTTTAAGGTTTTCTGATTTAAAGTAAAGGGATCTTTATGCGTATGCGGATCAGAGATGAGGTATCTATGATGAAATAAAAAACGATTTAAAAATGTTTGCTTGTCCATTGACTGACCGAAATTAAGCAAAGGTGTTACCCATCATAACAGCAATTTAAAGCAGGGTAAAAATTTACGGAAATCTGTTTACCCTCAGTTTGCTTTAGAAAAAATTATTTTTAGCCCGGGTCTTTTTAAAAACTTAATGAGGTTGAAATAAAATGTATGCCTTGCTGGTTCTCCGGCCCGCCATATTGTCCACCAAGAGCTCCATTTATTTCAAGCTCAGATAATGATTGATATTGATATGCCAGGCCAACGGAGAGCTGATTATTAATTTTTCTTGTGCCGCTAAAGCCTAAGTTCCATTGTGCTTCGATCGCGGAGAGAGGGTTACTGTTTTCAATATCGGCCAGGGCTGTATCGATACTGAAGGCGGATGCCAAGGTCCAGTTCTTTAACTGATAGCTGACTGCCGTGCCGGCACTATAGATATCATCATAGTTAGGATCAATACTGCTCCATTTTTGCCAATTGGCATTAACGGCTAAGGCTAGTTCATTATTAATATGATGTTGCACGCCTAAGGCGATTTTTTGTGGGGAGCGGCTGGTTAATGAAATTGCTTCCTGCTGCTTCTCTGCTAAGAGTAAATTAGAGTCTGAACCTTGATTATAGACAGCGCTGAGCTGCGTGCTGTCAGATATCTGGTAGAGACCCTGCACGGCAAATGATGCATTAATATCCGCATCGCTGATCCTCTCCTGGCCGTCCCAATCACCTGCAAATTGCTGTTTTTTCAAGGTTGCAATCTGCTCAATCATCGAGCCTTCTATAGATAGTTGCTCGTTAACCCGGTAGGAGAGGGTGGTCATTAAACTATTTACGCTGAGACTATCCACTGCATTGGGAGCAAAGTGCTCAGCTAGCAGATTGTTTGCTGTTTTTTCTAAGTGGATTTTTATCTCAGTTGCGTGGTTAACTGCGTCTGTCCGGTTAAGGGTATCACTCGGGAAATAGGAAGAGCTGGAAATAACTGTCGATAAATGCAGGTTATCTGTTATGTCGCCGAATTCACTTACATGCAAACGCTCAGCACAGGTGTTGCCGCTTAACAGTAAGCCCGACAGTATTGGGTAATAAATAAGCTGTAATTTATGCATCCGTGCCGACCATTTCTGTAAAGCGTGCCAAGTTGATTAACTACTAGTATTAATCTCAGTGAGATTAATACTAGTAGTTAATTTTGAACTTGCCAGAGAGTTGCAGCCGTTAATCTAAAAATGTTAACTCAGTGGCTTATAAGATTTTTTAGCAATCAGCAGCGCTCGTTTGGGCGCAGGATGACCTTCAATGGTTTTGCTTGGGTCATTGGGATCTAAATAGTCTTCCAAGGATTCATTGGTCATCCAGGCGGTACTGCGTTGCTCACCCGTTAAGGTATCATTAATATCGGCAATGCGGACATCTTCAAAGCCACACTTTTCAAGCCACAGTTTAAGCGCTTGCGCGCTGGGTAAAAACCAGATATTGCGCATTTTGGCATAGCGATCCTGCGGAACGAGCACGGCATTTTCATCCCCTTCAATGACCAGCGTTTCCAGGACCAATTCACCACCTTCGACTAACTGATCCTGCAGTTGCGTAATATGATCCATCGGTGATTTTCGATGGTATAAAACCCCCATTGAAAATACCGTATCAAAAGCAGCTAACTTGGGTAGTTCCTGAATACCCAATGGTAACAGATGCACATTTTGATCTTTATTGGCAAAATGACGCACGGCCTCAAACTGGCATAAAAACAGATCACTAGGATCTATCCCCACCACAAATTCTGCGCCTTCACCGCGCATACGCCACATATGGTAACCACTGCCGCAGCCGACATCCAAAACATAACGGTATTTCAGTGGGCTGATATGTGGTAACAGCCGATCCCATTTCCAATCACTGCGCCATTCGGTGTCGATATGGATGCCGTGAATATCAAACGGACCTTTGCGCCAGGGATGGAATTTTTGTAATAAATTCTCCAGTTTTTTACTCTCACCTGGGGATAATTCCTGCGCAGAGCCTATCGCAACGCGATCCTTAAGTTCGATTTGCTCTGTTGCAATATCCGGGAGTTTATTCAATACGCGTATCCAACCGGCTAACTTGCCATGCACATGGGTATTTTCCCACTCATGTAACTGTGTCGGCAGCGTGCGCAACCAGTGACTTAAACGGTTTTTGGCTATGATGCTGTAGAAGTTGGTAAAGTCGATCATGGAGAACCTTGTTATAACAGGCTAAATTCCCATGCAGAGAGGGAAAATAGCGGGAGTATTAACTAAATTAATGGAATTATTCTTACCCTTTTTAAAGGGTTATTTAATGCTGATTATCGAGCCAAAATTAAAACACTGGTACCAGAGAGTGTTGTGCTTAAAACCGGCTTTTTGCAAACGTTGATAATGTTGTTCAACGGTATCGGCGATTAAGACATTATCTAATGATGCGCGCTTCTGGCTGATCTCCAGTTCGCTGTAGCCCTGACTGCGTTTAAAGTCCAGATGCAGATCGATTAACAGCTGGTGGCTGAGCGGATCTTCAAAGACAAACTTTTCCGAGAGCACTAATACTCCGCCGGGCAGTAGCCCTTTATAGATATTAGTGAGCAGGTTTAAGCGTTTTTCAGGTGTTAAAAATTGCAGGGTGAAGTTTAATATAACCAGCGATGCGTTTTCGATCCGGATATTGCAGATATCATCACAGAGCACCGCAACCGTTATATCAGATTTATAGGCGTGGATATATTGCTCACAGCGCTCAACCATTGCTTGAGAATTATCAACTGCAATTATTTGGCAACCTTTTTTACCCATCAAACCGCGGCGCATTGACAGGGTAGCCGCACCTAAAGAGCAGCCAAGGTCATAGAGGTTGCTATTTTCAACTGCGCAACGTTTGGTGATCATCGCAATGCTGTTAATAATTTTTTCATAACCGGGCACAGAACGTTTGATCATGTCGGGAAATACCTGCACGACTTGTTCGTCAAAAGTAAATTCACCAACCTGTGCAAGTGGTTTGCTATAGATATTGTCTGTTTTACTCATGTGAGTTTACCCGTTTGTTATGCATACTGAGATTTTGAGGGGCGTATTTTACTTAAAATAAAGTAGATGGTCATTTTTTTATTTAGCTGTGTTGCTATTAACTGTTTTCTTCTATAATGCCCCAATTATTTTTATATGACATTTAAAACAGGGATCAATAATGCGCACTATGTATTGTGGCGAAGTGACTGAAGCAGTCTTAGGTCAGGAAATTGAGTTAGTAGGCTGGGTTAACAAACAACGTGATTTAGGCGGCGTTATCTTTTTAGATATGCGTGACCGTGCAGGTATCGTACAAGTCTTTTTTGATGCCGACACACCACAAGCAACAGCACTTGCCACTACTGTTCGTAACGAATTCTGTATCAAAATTAAGGGCCAGGTTCGAGCGCGTCCGGCAGGTCAGGTAAACAAAGATATGACCACCGGGAGGATTGAAATTCGCGGGCTAGAGCTGGAAATTTTAAATCGCTCCGAGCCATTACCCCTTGATAGCAACCAGAATAATAGCGAAGAACAGCGTTTACGCTACCGTTATCTGGATCTGCGCCGCCCGGAAATGGCAAAACGGATGCAGTTCCGTGCCAAAGTAAGCAGCTTTGTGCGCCGTTTTCTGGATGAAAATGGTTTCCTGGATGTTGAAACGCCAATCTTAACAAAAGCAACCCCTGAAGGTGCGCGTGATTATTTAGTGCCAAGCCGAACTCACAAAGGGCAGTTTTTTGCATTACCGCAATCTCCACAGCTGTTTAAACAGTTGCTAATGATGTCCGGTTTGGATCGTTATTATCAAATCGTTAAATGTTTCCGTGATGAAGATTTGCGAGCGGATCGCCAACCTGAATTTACCCAAATCGATATTGAAACTTCGTTCATGGATGCGGATCAGGTAATGGATATCACTGAAGAGATGATTGTGAACCTTTTCAAAGAGATGCTGGATGTTGATTTAGGCAAATTCCCTAAAATGACCTATGCGGATGCGATGACGCGTTTTGGTAGCGATAAACCTGATCTGCGTATCGACTTTGAATTAATTGATATTGCTGATTTAGTAAAAGACGTTGAATTCAAAGTCTTTTCTGACCCGGCGAACGATGCTGACAGCCGCGTTGCGGTGATCTGTGTTCCCGGCGGCGGCGCGCTTTCCCGTAAAAATATTGATGAATACGGTAAATTTGTCACTATTTACGGCGCTAAAGGCTTAGCATGG
>DATCZZ010000184.1:0-2568 GCA_036525635.1 Psychromonas sp.
TTTCGGGGGATAAGAGTCACGCTGGTCATCAATATTCTACACTTATTTAAGATGCTTCAGTATTTAGAAACTTTACCAACTTTGTTAAGCGATGTTGAGTAAAATAACTAAATACTGAGCTGTTAATAGCAATATCTTGCGATAAGTCTATTTTAATGTGATAAGTGGCTTACCAGTCATTTCTGCAGGGATTTCCATATCCATTAATTTTAACATGGTCGGTGCAATGTCACATAGACGTCCACCTGAAGCCATCTCAGCTTTGCGACCAACGTAAATAAAGGGTACAGGTAAGCTTGTATGTGCAGTATGAACACCGCCTGTTTCCGGATCGATCATCTGCTCTGCATTGCCGTGATCGGCAGTAATTAAACATTCTCCGCCAACTTCTTTTAATGCTTCGACAACTTTGCCGACACAGCTGTCAACAGCTTCACAAGCTTTCACTGCCGCGTCATAAACGCCGGTATGGCCAACCATATCTCCGTTAGGGTAGTTACAAATGATCACATCGTATTTTGCGCTTTTGATAGCGTCGACTAATTTTTCAGTTAGTTCTACTGAGCTCATTTCTGGCTGCATATCATAGGTAGCAACTGCCGGAGATTTTATTAAAACACGATCTTCCCCGTTAAATTCAGATTCAACGCCGCCGTTGAAGAAGAAAGTTACGTGTGCATATTTTTCTGTTTCTGAAATACGCAGCTGCGTTTTATTATGATCAGCTAACCATTCACCTAGGGTATTGGTTAATTCTTCACTTGGGAATGCAGCCGGCGCAGTAATGTCATCAGCAAATTCAGTCAGTGTTACAAAGTGCACTGCCGGTGTTGTTGCACGTTGAAAACCAGTGAAGTTTGGATCCGTAAATGTGTAAGTTAATTCGCGTGCACGGTCTGCACGGAAGTTCATGAATAATACCGCATCGCCGTCTTGGATGGCTGCTTTTTCACCAATCACTGTCGCTTTAACGAATTCATCATTTTCATCGCGGGCATAAGCATTTTCTAAACCTGCCAATGCCGTTTCTGCTGTGTACTGCGCTTTACCCTGAGTCAATAGCTCATAGGCCTCTTCTACGCGCTCCCAACGGTTATCTCTGTCCATTGCGTAATAGCGGCCGACTAATGTTGCTGTACGGCCAACACCAAGTTGCACATATTTTTCTTCAAATAGCGCCAGAGTGTCTGCAGCACTTCTTGGTGGTGTATCGCGTCCATCCAGGAAGGCATGTACTAGGATATCTTTAGCACCACGTTTTGCTGCTAATTCGATCGCCGCAATAATATGCTGGTCATGGCTATGTACGCCGCCAGGAGAAGCAAGGCCCATTATATGTACCGCTTTGCCCGCTGCGACAGCTTGATCAACCGCTTTAACAAAGTTTTTATTGTCAAAAAAATCACCATCCAGAATAGATTTGGTCACTTTGGTTAAGTTTTGGTAAACCGTACGGCCAGCGCCAATATTGGTATGACCCACTTCAGAGTTGCCCATTTGACCATCTGGCAAACCTACATCCATTCCCGATGCTGAAATCAGATCGTTTGCATAATCTTTGCAAAGTTGATCAAGTACTGGCGTATTTGCATTTGCGACAGCATTATCAGGCATATTCGGGCGGTATCCCCAGCCATCCATAATTAATAAAACAAGTGGTTTTTTAGCAATAGTCATGTAGAGCCTCTTTGATATTGATGTTTAAAATACGTATATACCAAAATCACCTGAAAATGATGATTATTTAATTTCCAAGTCACTTTGGTATTGTTACTCATTATATCGGTGCAATAGTAATTAACTTGATTACAGAGTGGGGGATTTTACAACATTGGTTGCCGTTGTCACTGAAAAAGCCAGTCTATAGCCTAATAGGCTGTAAAAATAGCTCAATTTACTCATTTTATAGCTTTATGAAGAATACTTTGGCTGATCTTATTCATTTCACAAGGTATAATCTCGGCAAATTTCCCCAACAGAAGATGAACATAAATTATGCAAGAATATATAGATTTTTTTTCCCATCAACCAATGTTGTCAATTGCATGGGTTGCCATTGCCGCTATGTTAATAGTAGGTACTGTTAAGAGTAAAATTTCGGGTGTAAAAAGTATCGCAGCACAGGATGCGATCATGATGATCAATAAGCAAAATGCAATTATTGTTGATGTTCGCTCCGTTGATGAATACAAAAAAGGCCATATAGTAAACGCAAAAAACATACCTGTGTCACAAATTGACAAAGGCAGTTTCTCTGAGATTGAAAAACATAAAGAGATCCCCATTATAGTCGTATGTGCATCGGGTGTTCGCTCTGCAAGTGCCGCAAGTAAGTTGGTGAAAGCTGGTTTTACCCAAGTAAATAATTTATTGTCAGGGATGAATGGCTGGGCCGCAGCAAACTTACCCACAACGAAGAAGTAAATTATGGCAACTGTAATTATTTATACAACGCCTTGGTGCCCATACTGTGTTCGCGCTAAAAAGTTACTCGATCAGAAAAACGTCAGTTACACAGAGATTGATGTTTCGGGGCATGATGAACGTTCTAAAATGGTTGCGCTAACG
>DATCZZ010000185.1:0-3141 GCA_036525635.1 Psychromonas sp.
GAGTGGATTAACTGGCCCTGTCCTAATGATTTTGCCCGCAAGATAACGGGGTTTATTTATTGGTTTAACCAGACCTTACCGAGGTTGCGTTTTATTATCGATAACATGCGCCTGAGTTTGTTCCGCTTGCGCCGGGATGAAAAGCAGGCGAGCCAGTTGCGTAATATGGCGCGGTTTTTACGCCAGCATCCGGAATTTGAATTAAATGATAATCTTTTTGAAGAGCCGACGCTCCCTGAGTTATTGAAACTTGCGCCAGTAATGCAACTATGCAGTTATGTCGATACCCGCAGTACGGCGATAGAAACGCCATTAATAGCACTGGTGCAATCTTTACGTAAACAAAACAACCCGCCAGAAATTAAACAGCGCGAAAGTGCAGAAGTGACTATCAGCAGCATTGAAAAACTTGTTTATGAAAGTGATTTTTTTGAAGAACAAACTGAACTGTTATTTGAACAGGCCATAAGTAGTGAGAAGCCTGTTTCAGCGATCAGTTTTTGGCAACAGGCACAGCAAAAATGGGGTGAAGCAGGTCAGGAAATTAATCCGTTACCCTGGATAGAATTAGTGTTCAGCTGTTACTGCAAACTGACAAATGAGCAGCAAGCTGCCCTGGATATTAAAATGAAGGGCTCTCTAGATGCTGGCACATCGCATAATTATACCTATAGTGATCTGGAGATCTGTCTGCGCTAACGTGCTAATACTAAGTGTATTAAAGATGTGATCCCCTCGCACAATTTTAATGACGGGGTTGATCTGCACTCAAATAACCCTATCATTTGTTACTGCTGTGAAGAGCAATATTAAAAATGATTTAATACCAAACTAAGGGAAAACCGCCTGCTTCATCTCCGTTTGTTGTAGGCGTTATTTATATGGACATGATTAAAAAAATTTTTATTTTAATGTTATTAACAGTGCCATTAATAACATCAGCTAATACTATTCTACCGACCGCGGATGAGGTGTTGGTGGTAAAGTCTAAACGTAAAATGTATTTAATCAGAGAAGGCGAAATCTTTCAGGAATACCGTATATCCTTAGGTAATAGCCCTGTTGGTCATAAGGGAAAAGAAGGGGATAAGAGGACACCCGAAGGACGGTATATCATTGATTATAGAAATCCGCAAAGTCGTTTTCACTTATCGCTGCACATCAATTACCCAAGCGATACGGATCTGCAGTCAGCGTTAGATAAAGGTGTGAGTCCCGGCGGGGAGATCTTCATACACGGATTGCCCAATGGAATGGCGCATCAGGCCATTGAATTTAAGGGGCGTGATTGGACCGATGGTTGTATTGCCATTACCAATACAGAGATAATGCAATTTTGGACTCTGGTAAAAGACGGTACACCTATTGAGATAAAACCATAGACTATAATTATTTCATTACTTGCTTTCATGCAATGCTAAGCCATTAGAAGGCCATGGTGTTGATATGGACGTAGCTCAGTAGAGGGATTTTGTAAATGAAAATTTTGATGCAAATATTTTTATCAAGTTCACTCCTTTTTGGCTGCACAAGTTACAATCTGGGTGATAAAACCTTTTCCAGCATGGAAGGAGCTTTAACTTACCAGAAGATGATGTATCAGGAGGAGCTAGAGAAGGTCGGATCCTGCCAATATTTTGGCGGTTCAATATTAGTGGTTGTACCATCGGACACGCTATTAACCCAACCTCCCTTTGTAACCGGCAATCTCAAACCAGAATTACAGCGTTATTTTTTAACTTTATATAAACAGGATTTTGAAGCTGTAAAATCTGCAATCGACAAATCGAATATGTTTGACAGTGTTAACGTCAGACAAGTTGAATCTTACCTAAGCTATGCAACAAAGTACGGTTATAGGTATTTGGCCGTTAGTAATGGCGATGGCTCCTGGACAATTCATGATTTACACCTCGGTATCGACAAAGTAGTCAGATTTCCAAAAGAGTTCTCCGCTAAAATTGCTCTATTAGAGGCTATTATCGCCGAATTTGAAGGGCAAAAAAGCTCTGAGCAGTTCTTATCAGGTGACAGGCCTGCAGTTGAATCTTTTTATTTTAACGAAACAACCCAAAAAGGTTACCTTTCTGTCAGTCAGCAGGGTATTCAAACAAGGTACTTGATGTTGCGGAAAATAGCAGACTTTGCTGCAGCAAAGAAACCTGACTCGGAAGGAGGTAAGCTTCTACCTTCGCATCTATTTACTGTTGCGGATGAACATATTGAAGATGGTATTTTCAGCATAGAGTTTGAGTTGCCTGTGCCGCGCACCTAAAAGTTGCAGCGCTGCAATATATACCAGCATCTCTAGCGTAGAGCGCGTTAATATAAGTAACATGCGTGCCTGTTTATAGTGAACAGATCAGACTGATGGCTACAGAGGGGTAAAAAAACATATCAACAAATTCAATGAGTAGTGCTGCATTTAAAACAATTTTTCTCCCATATTTTCAGTTTTAATATATTATACGCAGTCAATTCTCTGATCAATCTATCTTCGGGTGTGTGATGTCTAATAAATTCTACGAACAAATTAAGCAACAAATCGAGCAAGTTAAAAATGATGGCCTTTACAAATCCGAGCGCATTATTACCTCTGCACAAAATGCGTTAGTTTCTATCGCAAGTGGTGAAAAGGTTCTTAATTTTTGTGCCAATAATTATTTGGGTCTGGCAAATCACCCCGAGCTTATCGCAGCTGCAAAAAAAGGTCTGGATGAGCAGGGTTTTGGCATGGCTTCGGTACGTTTCATTTGCGGTACGCAGGATAAACATAAAGAATTAGAAGCGAAACTGTCTGCATTTTTAGGTATGGAAGACACGATTCTATATACCTCTTGTTTTGATGCTAATACCGGATTATTTGAAACTATCTTAGATGCTGACGACGCGATTATTTCTGATGCATTAAATCATGCCTCTATTATAGATGGTGTGCGCTTATGCAAAGCAAAACGTTTCCGTTACGCAAACAATGATATGGCTGAATTAGAGCAGCAGCTGATTGCAGCGGTTCAGGCCGGTGCCCGTCACAAATTGATTGTGACCGATGGCGTTTTTTCAATGGATGGGGTGGTTGCAAATTTGCCTGCTATTTGTGATTTGGCTGATAAATATGATGCCTTGGTGATGGTTGATGAT
>DATCZZ010000186.1:0-3804 GCA_036525635.1 Psychromonas sp.
AAATCAACCAGACCTTGATCTTCTTTGACAATGCCTTCAACGCGTGCGTAATAGGTTTTATCGATCACTTTTTGCTGGAATTGTCGTCCCATATGGCTTTGTGCTGTTTTGCGCATTGCTAAGATAATAATGCCTGAGGTCGCCATATCTAAACGATGTACCACAGATGCATTTGGCCAGACACGTAAAATACGCAACGCCAGACTATCCCTGTGTTTTTTTTCACGCCCAGGCACACTTAATAAACCATAGGGCTTATTTAAGACGACAATATCTTCATCTTGATAGAGAATATCTAAATAGGGGGTTGTTGGCGGGTTGTAAACAAAATTTGGCATAATATGGGTATCTGCTGTAAGGCCTTAAGGGCGGACAAGTCATAAGGCTAGAGGGCTGGAAGACCCGAAAATGAGAATGAACCCGCTTTCAAGCTTTCCAGCCTTATAGCCTTTTTTAAGATTGTGTTGAAACAATAAACCTAATCGCATCTAGTTTTAATTGGGTTTGTTCCAATATCTGTTCAAAGTTGCTTTGCTGATCCTCTAAGTATTGGATCTCCTCTTCGCGGATATTCGGGTTAACTGCTTTTAATGCCTGTAAACGATCCCGCTCCTGCTGCAATGTCTGCTGCATGTTGCTTTTTGCCTGTACAATAATGTCAGCCATCAGTTTCTGGGCTGTTGGCAAAGATTGTTTAATTAATTGATGAATTAACGGCTGAGATGTATTGGCTATTTTACGGCTGATGTGACGATTAATAGGCGTTAACTGGCGGTTAAAACTATCAAAGGTAACATTCTCTCCTAAGTTTTTGGCATTTTTATCCAATAACAAACGAATAGGAGTCGTGGGTAAAAAACGGCTTAACTGTGCATTATCTGTATTTAGCGCCTCTACTATATAGATTAATTCTAAAAATGTTGTTGCAGCCGGCAACGAATTGTTTTTTAAAATTGCCACCGCCGTTGTGCCGGTATCGGAGCTTAAGATCATCTCCATGCCGCCGGTGATCATCGGGTGCTCCCAGCTTAAATAATGGACATCATCACGGCTCAGCGCTGTTTGTCGGTTAAAGGTAACCGTCGCACCTTCTTCAGGTAACCCGGGGAAATCCGCAGTTAGCATATGCTCTGTGGGGCGCACCACTAAGCAGTGCTCGCCTCTGTCTTCCTGTTGTACACCAACAACATCAAAAAGTTGCAAAGCAAACTGGGTGAAATCTGGTTTCTGATCGATCTCAATTATATCATCGAGTAAATTACTTTGATGCAGGATTCCGCTGGAATTGATTTCTAATAATTTGTCACGGCCTTCTTCAAGTTGTTTTTTAAGCTTGTCGTTATGGCTGCGGGTTATTTGTATTAATTTATCTAATTCACCATTACTGTTTTCGCCCGTCGCAAGTAAATTAATCAAATCATCTTTAATTAATTCAAAAATCGTATGACCGGTAGGGGTTGTTTGTGTGAAAGCTTGTAATCCCCGTTCATACCACTGTTGCAGGTACTCTTGCGATGTCCCTTTCAGGAATGGCGTATAGATTTGAATATCACAACGCTGCCCGATTCTGTCTAAACGACCGATACGTTGTTCAAGAAGATCCGGGTTCATGGGCAGATCAAATAAAACCAGGTGGTGAGCGAATTGGAAGTTACGGCCTTCTGAGCCAATTTCAGAACAAAGCATTACCTGTGCGCCATCTTCTGTTTGGGCAAAATAGGCGGCGGCTTTATCGCGTTCAATTAATGACAAACCTTCATGGAAAACAGCCGCTTTAATAGCTTCCCGGGTACGTAATGCCTCTTCAAGTGCTAATGCGGTTTCAGCTTGTGCTGCAATAATGAGGATCTTTTCACCTTTTAACTGCTTAATCAGATCAATTAACCAATTGATACGCGGATCAAAGGCGCACCATGAATTGCTTTTATCCCCTTCAAACGCCTGGTAAATTTGCTCGGGATAAAGTGCACTGAAGGCCTGTTCCTGCAGAGAGCCGGAAGGTAGCATCTTGGACACTTTAATAGCGGTTTTGTATTGTTCAGGCAAAGGCAGGCTGATGGTTTTCAAACAACGTTTGGGGAAACCCTTAATGGCCGAGCGGGTGTTGCGGAATAATAAACGTCCGGTACCATGCCTGTCTAATAAGTTATTTATCAATTCATGCTGTGCAGATTGGCGTTCACTATTGTCCAGAGAAAGATCATCAATGATATTAAATAACGGCTGCACGTCCTGTTCACTGAGCAGCTCGGTAATACTGTTTTTAGATTCATTGGACAATTGATTGTTTTCCAGCAGTTCATTAATAGCGGTCGCAACTGGTTTGTAACTTGCTTCTTCCTCGACAAATTTTTGGTAATCAAAGAAACGACTTGGATCTAATAAGCGCAAACGTGCGAAGTGACTTTCGTGGCCAAGTTGATCGGGAGTTGCTGTAAGCAATAAAACCCCAGGAATATTTTGTGCTAATGCTTCAACTACTTGATATTCTCGACTGGGTTTTTCCTTGTCCCAAATAAGATGATGCGCTTCATCAACTATTAACAAATCCCATTCGGCTTCCAATGCATTTTCGAAATGATTTCTTTTGCGCAATAAATTAATACTGCATAGGACTAATTGTTCAGTTTCAAAGGGATTAATACAATCAAGATAGGCGTCATTGCAACGTGAATCATCAAAAATACTAAAATGTAAATTAAAGCGACGCATCATTTCAACTAACCATTGATGCTGTAAATTTTCAGGTAAAACAATCAGGACCCGTTTGGCTCGACCTGTGATTAATTGCTGGTGGATAATCAAACCCGCTTCAATGGTTTTACCAAGACCTACTTCATCGGCTAATAAAACACGGGGAGCATGACGTTTGCCAACTTCTTCGGCGATATAAAATTGATGCGGAATAAGATCCACTCGAGCACCTAGTAAACCCCGTTGTTTAGATTTTTGTTGTTCATGCTGATTAGTCAATGATTTATAACGAAGCACAAAACGCTCAAATTTATCAATCTGGCCTGCAAAGAGTTTATCCTGTGGTTTATTAAACTTAATGAAATTATTTAAAAAAGTTTCTTTTAATTCACTTGGGGCTCCATTATCAACACGCGTCCCTATATAGGTTATTAAGTTATCGCTTTCGACCACCTCGGTAACTAATAATGTTGAGTCATCATGACTAAGAATCTCATCTCCGACATTAAAACGAACACGCGTAATAGGGGCTTCAGAAACAGAGTACAAACGCTGTTCTCCTGAAGCTGCAAATAATAATGTCAACATACGTCCCTCTAAAGCGACTATAGTGCCTAATCCTAATTCGGATTCCGCATCACTAATCCAACGTTGACCCAAAGAAAATATCATAAAGTACCACTCAAAATAAAACTTAAACAAGAAAGGGCGCTATGTTACCTAAATCGCATTAACAGGTACTAGTGATAAATTAAGAAAAATAGGGATTGTTTTAAACTCGCATATAAATGTATGAATACTGGTGGTTGTTCGATAAATAAGCAGTCAGAGTTTTATTGCAAATAAACACTTGCCAATGTGATCTGAATCCCTATAATGCGCATCCACGGAAACGGGATAGGACGCAAGTTAATCCGGTTACCCAGAACGAAAGAGGTTGAGTTACTAATAACGTTTAACGTTGATTGGAAACATAAAAAATACCGTTGACATCGTTCGCAGGAGGCGTATTATACGCACCTCGCCGAAAGGCACGCTCTTTAACAATTTAATCAAACAATCTGTGTGGACATTCATTGTTGATGTGATTTCAAAAATCAAAGTCCTCGT
>DATCZZ010000187.1:0-2198 GCA_036525635.1 Psychromonas sp.
CTGAAGGTTTTGCACTTACCACCAACAATCGGATGGAAATGTTAGCCTGTATAAAAGGTCTAGAGACGCTAACTGAGCCTTGTGAAGTAGAGTTAACAACGGATAGTCAGTATGTGCGTCAGGGCATAACGCAATGGATTCATAACTGGAAAAAACGCGGTTGGAAAACAGCAGCTAAAGCGCCGGTAAAAAATGTCGATCTTTGGAAAGCATTAGATGCAGCGCAAGAGAGACACAAAGTGATCTGGCACTGGGTTAAAGGTCATTCCGGTCACCCTGAAAATGAACGTTGCGATGAGCTTGCCCGTATGGCTGCAGAAAATAACCCGACACAGGAAGATATTGGTTATGAGGGGTAATGATCTCTTGTTGCCGCTGTCTGTGTGCTGACTATATTTCTTTTAAATTGAAAGGGGGATTTTACCCGGGTCATGGGGATGCTGGTCTTTTTTGCGATAATAAAATAAACACTGCAGAAAAAAGGCAGGTAGCGTTGCCCGAAATCTTCAATAAATAATGAGCAGGTGCTGTTTAAATTGCGTGATAGAAAATCAAAGTGTTGTTTCTGCTGAATTTCAAAACCCAATAAATGCAACCAGTCTATTACCCTTGTCGGGAGAAAAAGGCGGGCATTTTGGGGATTTTTAGGGTGAATCAGGGTATTTAATCCAAACAAACTGATTGGATTATAACCGCTTATGATTAACTTGCCGTCGAGCGTTAAAACACGATCTATTTCCCGTAATAGTTGGTGAGGATCACTTGAAAAGTCCAGTTCATGCGTCAGAATACACAGATCTATCGTGGAATCCTGCAGCGGCAACTGGTTTATGTCTGCCTGCAGAGCAAGGTTATCACCACTGCTGGCACAGTTTATTTGATGATATATGGTTGAATTGGAGGTGTTGATTTGGCAACTTAACTGCCCTAACTTCAACAGGTGATAACCAAAACAGCGCGGCAGATAATCATCGATACGTTGTTGCGTTTGTTGAAGTAAAACCTCCCCATTCGGCAGTTGTTGCCAATGCTCAAGGGGGGGTAAAATACGAGACGTTTTAGCAGCTCTCATACGTCAAGTCACTCCAAGTTAAAATAAGTAGGATTATGTCATGGTAAATGTAATAACGATTAAGGCATTTCAAGATAACTATATTTGGCTTATCAAAGATAGTCAAAGTCAACATTGTATCATTGTCGATCCGGGTGATGCTGCGCCGGTTTTAGAGCTGGTGGAAAATGAACAGTTCATTATTGATGCAATTTTATTAACCCACCACCATTTGGATCACAGTGGCGGTGTGCAGGCCTTATTGGCAGCACGAGATGAAAACATTCTGATATACAGTAAAAACAGATTGTTCGACGGCTGCAAATTAATAACGGAAGGTGATACCTTAAGTTTTTTTGACGGCAGGTTTTCACTGCAGGTCATGGAGGTGCCCGGTCATACTTTGGACCATGTTGCCTTCTATAACGAACAGTTGTTATTCTGTGGGGATACCCTTTTTTCAGGAGGATGCGGACGCGTATTTGAAGGCAGCTTCGAGCAGATGTTTTCAGCTTTGTCCCGCCTGGCCCAGTTGGATGATGGGATACAGGTATATTGTGCTCATGAATATACGCAAAATAATCTTATTTTTGCCCATCATGTTGAGCCCGAAAATGAGGTTTTATTAAATTATATACGCCAGGTTGGCAAAAAACGTCAACAGGGATTGCCCACTATTCCTTCAACGATAGGGTTGGAAAAGGCGATTAATCCCTTCCTGCGCTGTCAGCAACAAAGCGTCATTAATAACCTGCAAGCCCATTTGGGCGAGGAGCTCACTGATCCGCTTAGCTGCTTCAGCGCGTTACGCAGGTATAAAAATGATTTTTAATTTACACGGGTATTTACTGCAAATTAAGCTAGAATAGCCGGCTTATTCTCTGTGGGTGGTATTTTAATGAAATTTTTCCTGTCATTTTTTCTTTTACTCTTTGTCGCGGCCTGTACTAATACCGGTAGCTTAGTCGAGCCTGAATTATCCACTCATGCTGTTAAAGAGCCTAAAGAAAGCATTTTAATTGACATAGAAACAGAACAGGGACTGGTTGATCTTATCGATCCGCAATCCGATCCTGTCAGTTATGAAAACCTGTGGTTGAAGTTAGCTGAAAGTTTTGAATTTGCCGTGCCTGACAATGCCCGCATT
>DATCZZ010000188.1:0-12192 GCA_036525635.1 Psychromonas sp.
AACCCGCCGTCAAGGGCGGAATAGCAACAATGAAAGCGACAGCAATTGCCCGCAGGCGAAAGCTTACAAATAACCGAGCGGCTGCATATTAAGCCTCCAGTATACGAATTGAGATTGCCGCGGCTGATGTTCTGTTATCGACGCCTAACTTTTTGAATATTTGCTCTAAATGTTTATTAACCGTACGCGGGCTCATTTCCAATATCTGTGATATCTCCCAACTGGTTTTTCCATAGGAGATCCAATACAACACCTCCGATTCCCGTTTAGTGATCGGTAAATTATTTTTTAAATCTTCAGGTTGCTTTTGCAACTTTGACTGCACAATCCGCAGCAGGTGCATCTTTTCCTGCTGGCGCTCATAGAGCACCTCTATATTTTCCCTAAAGCAGCAGATTTTTAGATTTTGGGCAGTATCCCCCTGCAACCATTTCTCTATTAGCTTGGCGAGTGTCGCCCAGGGGCTTTGATCGGCTGCTGATATTTGTGCAATTAACTCGTGTACATGCGGGGTAGCCCAGGATAATCGGCCTGACTCACCAACACAAAACACATTTTTACCGGCATGGTCAAGGGCATCCTGCGCACTTAAGGCTAACTTGGCCGTTTGGATATGGGTTTTGATACGCGCAATCACTTCATCGGGAGAGATTGGTTTAGTGACATAATCCACCCCTCCCGCGGCAAAGCCTTTCACAACATCTTCAACATCGGTTAAGCCGGTCATAAAAATAATGGGGGTATTCGGCAACCTTTCTTTTAAACGGCGACAGGTTTCAAAACCGTCCATTTCCGGCATCATTGCATCCAGCAACACCACGTCAGGCTCAACCTTTTCGGCAATGGCCAACGCTTGTAAACCGTTGAGTGCAACTAATGCGGTATACCCCTGCGTATTAAGGGCAACGTTAAGCATTCCTCAGGACTCTGGGGAGTCATCAACCACTAAAACAATGTCTGCGCTGTTACTTCTCATCAATTAACTCACTTAGATATTCAATGATTTTGGGAAAATTACACACTGCGACATAGGCAGATATTTGCGTTGCAACATCATCCGGATATTGATATTCACTTTCAATATCCGAAAATTTATCCTTAAATCCGGATAGATAACCTATCTCAGCCAATGCAATTAATTCCTGATACTGATCTTTGGCAACCCTCTTTTTATCTCTATTATTGGCAGGCAAAACTCCCGCTTGCCCATCCCCTGCACTGTTTTTATATAACCACTGCAGATTTAATAGCTGCGCTATTTTTCTCAATAATGAATCTAAATTGACCGGCTTGGCGATATAACCATTATGGTAACCTTCAGCTTGTAAATTAAACTCAGCATCACGGGCATTAGCTGAAACCATCAAAACCGGCATTAAATAGTTTTTTTCACGTAACTGTTTGACCATTTGCCAACCGTCAGTTTCCGGCATGCGCACATCAAGCAAGAGCAAATCAACTTTATTGCTCTGTAATTGCGCAAAACCCTGTCTGGCATTTTCCGCCAATACTACCTCAAAGCCCAAAGGCGCGAGCAGATCAGACATTAACCGGCGCTGTTTTAGATCATCATCAACGACTAGAATAGTTTGTGTTTCCCCCTGGTAAGCAGCAATTCGCTGGTATTTTTCCGGCTCAGGTTCTTTTTGATCCTGATGCAGTTTAGACAGCATCAAACGTAAATTAAAGGTGGAGCCTTGACCTATAACACTTGATAAGGTGATCTCCCCGCCCATCAGTTCGGCGAGAGAACGGGAAATGGTTAATCCCAACCCGGTGCCGCCAATCGCCAGGGTGTGGGCATTACGGATCTGTTCAAAGGGTTTGAAAATCAAGGCCTGATCCGCCTGTGCAATGCCAACACCGGTATCAACAATACTAAAGAGTGCGACTTCATTACGGTAAGTGACTTTAAAGGTAACAGAGCCTTGTTGCGTATATTTAATCGCATTGGAGATTAAATTAATCAAGATTTGCCGGAAACGTTGCTTATCGGTTGCCACATAATCAGGTAAGTTTTTACATCTCTCATAAAAAAACTCTATCCCCTTTTTGCTGGCCTGCATTTGAAACATATCAACCAATTGCTGCAAAATAACCTTGAGGTTAATTTCATCGCGCTGTAACGTCACTCGGCCCGCTTCAATTTTAGAAATCTCCAATAAACCTTCAATTAAATCAGCCAAATGCTCACCGTTACGTTTCACTATTGCAATCATTTCCCGATGTTTGCAGGATAGATCTTCATCCCGTTCTAATAGCTGCGCATAGCCTAAGAGTACATTTAACGGCGTACGAAGTTCATGACTCAACCCGGCAAGATAACGGCTTTTGGCTTCATTGGCAGATTCCGCAATCTCTTTCGCATCCTGCAGAGCAGATGCGGTTTTCTCATGAGCGCTTACCTCTTTGGCCAACGCATGGGTTTGCGAACGCAACTCTTTCAAGGCCGAATGGTTACTGCTGCTCGCCAGAATAAATAACCAGCTGATGATGCCAATAATAATCACCAGTAAAAAGAAAATCTTAACCAGAGTAATGGCAAAAACCTGCTGAACTGACGGATCTTCAACGGGTAGCTGCAGATAAATTAAAAATAAAATGGCCGCACCAATCAGGCTTAAACCCAGTGTCACCAGCACAAATAGAACCAGAGGAGTGATCATTTTTTTGACTACTTGCTCACTCAGAAAATGTCTAAAAAAATGATAGGATTGTTTTGCGATGGTAGCATCGCTGCGGCACTGATCGCCACAGCGTACATCTAAGCTGCAGCATAACGAACATATCGCTTTGCCGTATGCCGGGCAAAAGGTCATATCTTCGGGATCAAATTCATTTTCACAAATATGACAACGGGTAAATTCGCTAATCTCTGTTTTGCTTCGCACTAACAGATAATATTTACCTTTCGTTAACCAGCCGATTAAAGGCACGGTTATAAAAGGTAACGCACAGGCAATAAAAGAAGCGAGGGCTTTTACGGTTTCTCCATACCAATGTAGATGCGCAGTAAAACCAACAAAAGAGGCAATGAGCATTGACCCTACCCCGACAGGATTAATGTCATAGAGATGGGAGCGTTTAAACTCGATCTGTTTAGGGCTGATCCCTAAGGGTTTATTAATAACAAGGTCGGCCACCACTGAGCTTAACCATGCCAGCACAATCACTGAATAAACTGATAACATGCTTGCGATGGTCTGATAAATACCTAACTCCATTAACAACAACGCGATAATGACATTAAAGCCCATCCAGACAACGCGCCCAGGATGGCTATGCGTCACCCGGGAGAAGAAGTTCGACCAGGCCAGCGAGCCGGCATAGGCATTGGCAACATTAATTTTCAATTGTGAGATAACCACAAACGAGCAGGCGACAATGATGCTGATATTGGGGTTGGCAAAAACATAACTGTATGCCAGCTGATACATATGCGCAGGATCCCCGGCGAGATCCACTGCAACGCCCTGCTGCAGGGCAAAATAAGCTAAAAATGATCCCAAAAATAGTTTAACTGCGCCAAACACTATCCAGCCAGGCCCCGCGGCGATCAGCGCCAACCACCACTTCCACGGGCTGTGCAGTGGTTTTTCAGGCAAAAATCGCAAAAAATCAACCTGCTCACCAATTTGTGCAACCAAAGCCAATAAAACGGCCGATGCCGCACCAAACAATAAAAGATTAAATCCCTCCCCCTGTTCTCCGCTTGCTCCGGTGAAATTAAGCCATGCTTCGAATTGGCTGTCCGGGTGAGTGAAAACGAAAAATAGAGGAAGGAGTTGTAAAACAATCCAGACAGGTTGCGTCCAGACCTGAAAACGGCTGATATAGGTGATGCCGTGGGTGACTAAGGGTAAAACCAGAAGCACACTGACAATGTAACCAATGGATAACGGCAGGCCAAAAAGGATTTGCAGCGCCATCGACATAATGGCGGCTTCCAATGCAAAAAAGACAAAGGTAAATGACGCATAAATAAGAGACGCGATAGTCGAACCAATATAGCCGAAACCCGCGCCACGACTGAGCAGATCAATATCAACGCCATATTTTGCCGCGTAATAACTAATCGGCAGGCCGGTAAAAAAAACCACCAGGCAAACCGCCAGGATAGCCCAGGCGGAGTTTGCAAAACCATAATTTAAGGTTATCGCGCCGCCAATCGCCTCCAACACCAAAAATGAGACAATGCCGAGTGCTGTGCCTGAAATTCTGCTTAATGACCACTTTCTAGCGCGCCTTGCGGTAAAGCGCAAAGCGAAATCTTCCATCATCTCGTTGGCTACGAGTTTATTATAGGTCCGTCTGGTCGCTAATATTTTTTGATTAGATGACATCAGCGGCTACTTTGTCTGTGTGATTAATTGCTGTGTTCCTAAATTTTCAACGGTTGCCTTAGTAGCATCCTACACAAAAATCAAGGGGTTTAATATGCGTATATTTACGTAGTCAATTGCGCGTTTTTACGCATTCCCCCCCTTTACAAATTATCCGATACTAACCCTGTGCTAATGAAGGAGATGTTGAACGCCTGTTGAGCGCCATTGCACAAGTAATGTCCACATCTTCGCGAAACGTAAACATAATAAAAGGAAATGGAATATGAAACTTAAAAAGCTTATTTTAGCCAGTTCAATTATTGCAGCGGGGTTAGCAACTAATTTCGCTTATGCTGCAGATACCATTAAAGTCGGTGTATTGCATTCCCTATCAGGCACCATGGCAATCAGTGAGACGACGCTAAAAGATACCGTGTTAATGATGATCCAGGATCAAAATGATAAGGGCGGATTATTGGGGAAAAAAATTGAGCCTGTGGTTGTTGACCCGGCTTCAAACTGGCCGTTATTTGCAGAAAAAGGGCGCGAATTGTTAGCCAAGGATAAGGTAGATGTTATCTTCGGCAGCTGGACCTCAGTGTCACGTAAATCAGTACTGCCGGTACTTGAAGAGCTTAACGGGCTGATGTTTTACCCGGTTCAGTATGAAGGCGAAGAGTCTTCGAAAAACGTCTTTTACACCGGTGCGGCGCCAAACCAGCAGGCGATTCCCGCAGTGGATTACTTAATGAATGATATCGGCGCAGAGCGCTGGGTATTACTCGGAACAGATTACGTTTACCCGCGTACCACCAACAAAATACTGGAAGCTTACTTACTCTCTAAAGGCGTAAAAGCGGAAGATATTATGGTCAACTACACCCCGTTCGGGCATTCAGACTGGCAAAATATTGTTGCTGATGTGAAAAAATTTGGTTCAGCAGGCAAAAAAACAGCCGTTGTTTCGACCATAAACGGCGATGCAAACATCCCATTCTACAAAGAGTTAGGTAACCAGGGTATCTCGGCTGAAGATATTCCCGTGATCGCATTCTCTGTGGGAGAAGAAGAGTTGTCAGGTTTTGACACAACACCTTTAGTAGGGCATTTAGCCGCTTGGAACTACTTCCAAAGTGTTGAATCTGAAGAAAATGCAGCCTTTATCGCCAACTGGAAAAAATACATTGGCGATCCCAAACGTGTGACCAACGATCCGATGGAAGCCACTTACATTGGTTTTAAAATGTGGGTGAAAGCGGTTGAGAAAGCCGGTACCACTGACGTTGATGCGGTTGAACAGGCAATGATTGGTGTTGCAGTCCCTAACTTGACGGGCGGCACTGCAGTCATGAACTCCAACCACCACTTATCCAAGCCAGTATTAATTGGTGAAATTCAAGCCGATGGTCAGTTTGAAGTGGTCTGGTCAACACCAGATACGGTGATTGGTGATGCATGGTCGGATTTCCTGCCAAGTTCAAAAGACCTGGTGTCTGATTGGACAGCACCGATCAAGTGCGGCAACTTCAATGTCAAAACAGCTAAATGTTCTGGTCAGAAATTCTAAGCAAAAATAACAGATTAGAATGATAATCGGGAGGTATTTATACCTCCCCCCTTCAATTACAACAACATGATGAAGAGCAGATATAGCAACATAACTCTCCCGTCTTTTTACATTTTAAATTTTAAGGAATACGCATGTTGCGATTATTCTCAATATTAACCTTGTATCTCCTATCACTCAGCAGTTTCGCTGCAGCGAATGATATCAATACAGACGCAGATTCTGCCTTCTCAACCTTAGTACAGCAGTTGCCGGTTACGAAACTCAATAAAATGGCGCCGTTAATTGAAAAAATAGCAGCGACATCAGCCCCAAAAACCCGTGACCTTTTACAAAGCATGCTAAATGGCGAATTATATTATCTAAAAGCCAGCAAACAGGTGGTTATCGCCAAACCAAATAACAGCAAAGGTTACGATTTAACTGACATTTTGCAGGATACAGAATTAGGTGCGGTTAAAAAATCACAAATCAGCAAACTTAAAAGCAACAATCGCCTGCGCGGACAAATTCGCGATTTATTAGCGCAAATTGATTTTACCCATAGTGATCAGAAAATCCGTCTTGAGGCGGTTAAACAACTATTAAATAATCCCAATAAAGAAGGTATTGCTTCTCTACAAAAACTGGTTGAAGCGGAGCAGGACGTAGCTGTACGGGAGATGATGAATGTGGTTTTATCTGTCAACCAGCTTGAAACGGGAGCTCCTGCTGAAAAACTGGCCGCAGCACTGCAGTTGAAAGGCAGACTCGAGCCCGCAGTTAAAAACGCAATGGAAAAGCAGCTGCAAGCCTTGCAGCAGACAGATACTAATCCCGAATTAAAAACAGCTTTAAATGACGGCATAGGCAAGATCGAGCAATCCCGGACAGTTTATCAATTCATTGAAAATTTATTTTTTGGCTTAAGTTTAGGTTCCGTTTTATTACTCGCCGCCATTGGACTCGCGATCACCTTTGGGGTGATGGGGGTTATTAATATGGCCCACGGTGAAATGATGATGCTCGGCGCCTATACCACCTATGTTATTCAGCAGAGCTTCCCGAGTCTAATTGAATATTCACTGTTGATGGCGATTCCCGCCGCGTTTATTGTCTCCGGTCTAGTCGGCGTGTTAATTGAACGGGGCGTGATCCGTTTCTTAAAAGGGCGTCCCTTGGAAACCTTACTGGCCACCTTTGGTATCAGCTTGATCCTGCAGCAGTTAGTGAGAACCATTTTTTCACCATTAAATCGCCAGGTAACCGCGCCGCAATGGATGACGGGCTCACTGGAGATCAACCCTATTTTTTCTCTCACCTACAACCGTTTATATATCATTTTATTTTCATTAACAGTGTTCTTTGCCCTCTTGCTTATTTTAAAAAAATCCGCGTTAGGGTTACATGTCCGCGCCGTTTCCCAGAACCGGGATATGGCACGTTCATTAAGCATTAAAAGTTCCTGGGTAGATGCCATTACCTTTGGCTTAGGCTCGGGCATCGCCGGCATTGCGGGCGTGGTATTAAGCCAGTTGACCAATGTCGGACCTAATCTCGGACAAGCTTATATTATTGACTCCTTTTTAGTAGTGGTATTTGGCGGTGTCGGTAACCTCTGGGGAACCTTAGTAGCGGCATTGTCACTGGGTGCCTTCAATAAACTGTTGGAGCCTTCAATGGGACCTGTACTGGCAAATATTATCGTATTAGTCGGATTGGTGTTGTTTATCCAAAAAAGACCTAAAGGATTATTTCCTCAAAAAGGGAGAGCTGCAGAATAATGAAAACTTTACTCAATTCACCCGCTTACAAAAAACTAAGCAGTCTGCATTTTGTGGTCGCTGTACTGTTTATTTCGACCCTCTATATGACGGCCTGTAATTTGGCTTTTACTGAAGGGCAGTTACTGTATGTCAGTGATTACACCATCAGCCTGTTTGGTAAATACCTCTGTTACGCCCTGCTCGCGCTGGCCGTTGATTTGGTATGGGGATATTGCGGCATTCTCAGCCTTGGACACGGTGCATTTTTCGCCCTCGGCGGTTACGCCATGGGGATGTATCTGATGCGTCAGATTGGTGACCGTGGGGTTTACGGTAATCCTGAACTGCCGGATTTTATGGTGTTCTTAAATTGGACAGAACTTCCATGGTACTGGGCGGGTTCAGATAACGTGCTGTTTATGATCTTAATGGTCTTTATCGGACCGGGATTATTAGCCTTTATCTTCGGTACATTAGCCTTCCGCTCACGCGTGAGCGGCGTGTATCTCTCAATTATGACACAGGCCGTGACCTACGCACTGATGCTCGCATTTTTCCGTAACGAAATGGGCTTTGGCGGTAATAATGGCTTAACGGACTTTAAAGATATTTTTGGTTTTTCATTGCAGTCACCTGATACCAAACTGGCTCTATTTATAGCAACTTCAGCCGCCTTGGCAATAGGTTATGCAATCAGCCATTTTATTGTCAATTCCAAAATGGGCCGGGTAGTCACAGCCATTCGCGATGCGGAAAGCCGGGTACGTTTTGTCGGCTTTAAACCTGAACATTATAAAGTCTGTATTTTTGTTTTTTCGTCAATGTTAGCCGGTCTTGCGGGTGCTTTATATGTGCCACAGGTTGGCATAATCAACCCCGGCGAGTTCTCCCCGTTAAACTCAATAGAGATGGTGATTTGGGTTGCAATTGGTGGTCGGGGTACCTTATACGGTGCGCTTATCGGCGCAGTGGTGGTGAGTTACGCCAAAACCCGCTTTACCGCAATTATGCCCGAAGCCTGGTTATTTGCCCTGGGCGGTTTGTTTGTCCTGGTCACCCTGTTATTGCCAAAAGGGCTGGCGGGTTTATTTGCTAACCTGCTGAATAAGATAGATCCCCCCGCAAAAAAACACAGCGCGCAAACAGCAGCCGCGGAGAGTAAATAATGATAGTAGATAAATACGGATCGCCAATCTCGGCAAAAGAGCATATCCGCCCGGACACCACGCACGGCATCATCTTATATGTAGAAGGTGTCAGTGTTAGCTTTGATGGTTTTAAGGCACTTAACGATCTTAATTTATATATCAAAGACGGTGAACTGCGCTGTTTAATCGGCGCGAACGGCGCCGGTAAAACAACCCTGATGGATGTTATCACCGGAAAAACACGCCCGGATACGGGTAAGGTAAACTTTGGTCAGCAGGTGGATCTGCTACAGCTGAGTGAAGCCGAAATTGCGCGCGCCGGTATTGGCCGTAAATTCCAGAAACCCACGGTATTTGAACAATTATCGGTATTTGAAAATATCGAACTGAGTCTCGCCGGTGATAAAGGTATTTGGAGCGCCTTGGTGCATAAATTAAGCGGCGAACAAAAAGACCGCATCTTTGAAATTCTCTATACCATAGGGTTGGTAAAGGAGTGCTATTACCCCGCAGGGCGTTTATCCCACGGTCAAAAACAGTGGCTGGAAATAGGCATGCTTTTGGCGGCAGAGCCGCGTCTGTTATTGGTTGATGAACCGGTGGCGGGTATGACAGCGCAGGAAACTGAACGCACGGCAGAGCTGTTAACCTCATTAGCGGGTAAACATTCCGTTGTTGTGGTTGAACACGATATGGCCTTTGTACGGTCCATTGCGAAAACAGTTACTGTGCTGCATCAGGGCAGTGTTCTGGCTGAAGGCACTATGGCAGAAATTCAGGCGAACCCAGAGGTTATTAACGTTTATCTGGGCGAGGAGTAAAGTTAATCATGATCGAATTAAAATCCGTAAACCAAAAATATGGCGGCACGCAAATACTGTGGGATCTCAACTTAAGTATTAAAAAAGGCTCGCGCACCTGCATTATGGGGCGCAACGGCGTTGGTAAAACCACCTTGTTAAAAGCAATTATGGGATTACTGCCTATCGACTCGGGCAGTTTAATGATTAACGGCGAGGAGATGAGCAAAGCGGCCGTAGAAAAAAGGCCGGATATCGGTATCGGTTACGTTCCTCAGGGGCGTGATATTTTCCCGCAGCTGACCGTCGAAGAGAATTTGAAGATAAGCCTTAACTGTAAACGGCAAAGCAGTAAAACCATACCGGAGCATATCTATCAACTGTTTCCGGTATTGAAAGAGATGTTGCACAGACGAGGGGGGGATCTTTCCGGTGGTCAGCAGCAACAGCTTGCAATTGCAAGAGCCTTAGTGCTTAATCCTAACATACTGATTTTAGACGAGCCCAACGAAGGAATTCAGCCCAATATAGTACAATTGATCAGAGATGTTTTACTAAAACTCAATAAAGAGCAGGGAATGACTATCGTTTTGGTCGAACAGAAACTACCCTTTGCACGAGCGGTTGGCGAAGAGTTTCATCTGATGGAAAAGGGTCAGGTAATCGCATCGGGTCCGATGGCGGAATTAACCGATCAGTTAGTTGGTCAATACCTTGCTGTCTAGACCCATTTTATGCAGCAGTTAATTACAACAATAGAGACGGATTTTTGATTTCAGAATGGCAATAGCAACCCCGGCAACAAGATTAAAAAATCAGTGGTTAGCGCACTTGGCGCTTGAATTTGGCCGTACGGAGCATGGTACGCAACTCACGCGCAGCAAGCGTAACGGCCCTTTACTGGTGCAGAAGGCTTTTTATCCGGAAGGCAGAGACTGTGCGCATATTTATCTGCTTCACCCGCCGGCAGGCATTGTCTCTGGTGATGAACTGCGTGTAACCATGGATATTAAAAGAGCTGCCCACACTCTGCTGACCACCCCAGGAGCGAATCGTTTTTATCGAGCACGGGAGGACTTAAGCATCGGCGATCCGCAGCAGACACAAATCACAACGCTGCACCTTGAGAGCCTTGCTAAGTGTGAAAATTTCCCGCAGGAAACCATTGTTTATGCCGGCGCAGAGGGTGTCAATACAGTGGATATTCATCTTGCAGATGAGAGTATTTATCTCGGCTGGGATATTACCTGCCTGGGTTTGCCGAGTTCGCAGCAGCCTTTTGTAACTGGCAGTTATACGCAACTTAACCGGCTGTTCTGTGAAAACAAGCTGGTTTATCATGATCGTATTACTATTTCGGCAGATAACAATCTGTTAACTCACCCCGCTGGATTGGCCGGTAACAGTGTTTTTGCCACTTTCATTATTTATGCCCCCGGCAAGCTGGCGAATAATCATCAGTCGGATGCCTTGGTTGAAAGCTTACGTGAGCGAGTAGAGCAAGTGCAGGCGGGCAGTAAAATAAGTATCAGCAACCTGCGCGGGTTATTGATTATCCGTTACCTGGGCCATCATGCCCAGGAGTGCAAAGATCTGTTTATTCAATTATGGTTAATTGCACGGCCGATCTGTTTAGATAAAACGGCTATCCAGCCGCGCATTTGGCATACCTGACATTGTCACAAAAATTTTATCAGCAGTCTAAAAACGCTTATCACATTATTAACAACAGTAGAGAATATTATGGATTTATTACCAAGAGAAAAAGACAAGCTACTGATTTTTACCGCCGCATTATTAGCGGAACGTCGTTTGAATCGGGGTTTAAAACTGAATTACCCGGAAGCTATGGCTTATATTTCGATGGAGATCATCGAAGGCGCACGTGATGGAAAAAGCGTTGCCGAAATGATGGATTATGGCCGGACCCTATTAACGCGCGATCAGGTCATGGAAGGAATTGCAGAACTGATCCCAGAAGTACAGGTTGAAGCGACGTTTCCCGACGGGACAAAACTTGTGACTGTGCATAACCCTATCGTTTAGCGGAGAACGTTATGATTCCAGGTGAAATAAAAACAGATGACGGCATGCGCCAGCTTAATGCTGGCCGTGAACAACTGCAGATAACCGTTGCCAACTCCGGAGACCGCCCTATTCAAATCGGTTCCCATTACCATTTTTATGAAGTAAACCCGGCCTTAAAATTTGACCGCGAACTCTGCAGGGGGTACCGCCTCGACATCACCTCGGGCACTGCGGTGCGTTTTGAACCCGGTCAGGAAAGAGAGGTGACCCTTATTACTTTTCGCGGTAAACGTCGCGTATTTGGTTTTCGGGCTGAAATTCAAGGAGATCTATAATCATGGCGAGCATTGATAAACATTCCTATGCACATATGTTCGGCCCGACAGTTGGTGATCGGGTGCGTTTGGCCGATACCGATTTATGGTTGGAAGTTGAAAAAGATTACACCGAATACGGTGAAGAGGTTAAATTTGGCGGCGGCAAAGTTATTCGCGATGGCATGGGACAAAGCCAGGCATCCTGTGCCGATACCGTCGATTTGGTGATCACAAATGCCCTGATTTTAGATCATTGGGGGAT